>NZ_JBFSUX010000003.1:0-177052 GCF_041467595.1 Vibrio sp. 10N.247.311.13
CTGTGAAGCGGTATCTAGACCCAAAACACGATTTGTCTCTATAAAAAGTGAAGAGCAACAAGCTGTGCTTTGCCTGCACCGTATTCGACAGGGGCTAATTAAAACAAGAACGGCGACTATTAACCAGCTCAGAGGTTTGCTTTCCGAATTTGGTATTGTGATGCCTCAGGGGCGCTACTCGGCTCAAAACACTATTGGTAGTGTCCTTGAAGATGCAGAAAATGGTTTGCCTATACTCGCTCGAGAGCTACTTCAAGATCTATCGAACAAGATTCAACACCTTAACCTAGAAGTATTGCACTATGATCGTAGAGTCTCTGCTTTAGTTCGTGAGATGGCTTCAGCCAAAGCGCTCATGGATATTCCAGGTGTCGGTGAACACAGTGCAAGTGCCATTGTCGCAACCGTCAATGACGCCAAACAATTTGGCTCTAGCCGCCAATTTGCCGCTTGGATAGGGTTGGTTCCAAGACAATACTCAACAGGTGGTCATGTTCATCTTGGTCGCATCAGCAAAAGAGGCGAAAAACACATTCGCACTCTACTTATTCATGGCGCAAGAGCCGTTATTGCACGATGTAAAGAGAAAACCGATCGCAACAGTATTTGGTTAAATCAACTCGTTGAACGACGAGGTTATAAACGAGCAGCTGTCGCCCTAGCAGCAAAAAATGCTCGTATAATATGGGCATTATTAACAACAGGAAAAGAGTACAAGATTAACTATGTAAACGGTTAACACTCACCGAGTCAAAGCAATAGCAAATGATGACAATACGACCAGACCGAGATGCCTAAACCTGTTTAATTGGGAAGTAATAAATACTGTTTAACGAATGAGGCTGGCATCAAGCGAATATCATCAAGGTGACGGAACGATTCCGATTAAACACCGAATGTAGAGCTGCTGTCCGATCCACTGTTGTCAGCGGGAGCTATTGTTGACAAAAGAGGGAGTCCATGTAGTCCAATTAAGGTGTGAAGCACGCGACCACAGCACTTAATTTGACCACCGTAAACTCTGAACTAAATCCAAACCAAAAATGCCAAGCGTGCTGAATCACTCTTAAATTGTTTGTGTACGCCCAGCATGGGCATGAACTAATGAGGTGAAAGTCCTCTGTAGGAAGATCACCGTTACTCTTTCTAAAAGAGAATAACATACTGTTATTAAACGTTAACTACTAGCGAATGGCAAGGGCTTATCCGCGAGGATTGGTCTGAAGGAAGCCGCTAGCAAATTTGCGAGCTGATGAACAAGAACATCATATGAGGCGTAGGCTAGAGATGAGTTGGCACAAGACGACGAAATCACGTGATCTAATGGCCACCGTAAATGATGCAGCAGTGCAAAGAAAGTTCATGCTCTTATCTGGGGAGATCTGCTTAACTCGCGATCGGTCACTAACCAGTAAGGCTCTGGTTTATAAGTGCCTTGGCTTTTCAGCGTCATCGACTGAAAAGAGCGAATCAGATGGAAACCGATAGCGCATGACGGGGCAACTCGGCATGTGATTATGCAGAAGTCAGCAGACGGCATAGTAGCCCAACGCCCATCGTAATGGTTGGGATATGGTGAAGGCCTGAACATTTAGAAGAAGGAGGAGTCTTGTCAAACTTGTCGATACCCACTACGTCGCCAGACGATTACTATCAGCAGCGTATTGATCTGCAACCCGCCTTCAACAGCGATTTATTCCAGCAACTACTCGAACCTGAAAATCTACACCGAGCGTGGCGTCAAGTTAAAGCCAATAAAGGCGCACCAGGCATCGATGGCATGACCATCGAAGCTTTCCCGCTTTGGATGCAACAAGGCGGCTGGCAACAGTGTAAATCTCAATTAGAGCGAGGTGAGTATAAGCCCTCAGCAGTAAGGCGTGTTGAGATCGACAAACCCGATGGCGGTATACGCAAATTGGGGATCCCTAACGTCATTGACCGTGTGATACAGCAAGCGATAGCTCAAATACTCACGCCACTGTTTGACCCGTTCTTCTCGACTAACAGCTTTGGTTTTAGGCCGAATAGAAATGCCAAACAAGCGGTACTGCAAGTAAGGGATATCATCAAACAGAAACGCAAATTTGCCGTCGATGTTGATCTGTCTAAGTTCTTTGACCGAGTTAATCATGATCTCTTGATGACTCAACTTAGAAGTAAGGTGCAGGATAAGCGTCTGTTGGCGCTTATTGGTAAGTACCTACGAGCAGGTGTGATGGTCAATGGCCAATTTGAAGCAAGCTTTGAAGGTGTGCCTCAAGGTGGTCCACTCTCGCCATTACTCTCTAACATTATGTTGGATAGTCTGGATAAAGAGCTGGAAAGCCGAGGGCATAAATTCGCCCGCTACGCGGACGACTTTATCATTTTGGTAAAGTCTATTCGAGCGGGAGAACGAGTACTCAAGAGCATCACTCAATACCTTGCCACTAAGCTAAAACTGGTTGTTAATGAACAGAAAAGCCAAGTGGTTAAGGTAAGTCAAAGCAAGTTCCTAGGCTTCACATTTAATCGCGGGAAAATCCAGTGGCATGCTAAAACATTGCACATTTTCAAACAAAAGATGAGACGACTAACGAACCGAAATTGGGGCGTTAGTATGGAATATCAGCTGTTTAAAGTGCGTCAATACATGCAAGGCTGGATCAATTACTTTGGCATAGCTAACGCTTATCAAGGGTGTGTCGATTTAGACCACTGGATCCGACGTCGTGTACGTATGTGCTACTGGCGTCAGTGGCGAAAACCACGGACTAAGGTACAGAATTTACTTAAACGTGGCGTCAGGATCCAAGCCGCAGTTGCTTGTGGTATCACAAGTAAAGGCCCTTGGCGTAGCTCTAAAACGCCAGGGATACAGCAAGCTCTGAGTAATGAGTATCTGAAGAAAGCAGGATTATATTCACTAAGAGATGGATGGATCGCAGTTCATTATCCTAACTAGAAAGTCAGTTAGGTGTTCTAAATGAACCGCCCTGTGCGGAGCCGCATGCAGGGTGGTGTGGGGGCTGGAGGCTAGATACCTCCGGCTACCCGATTATATCACTACTCCACCCAAGTGCTGGTTTCAAAGCCTAAATCTAAATAAAGCTCTTTAGCTAACCAATCATAGCCGAAGTAACCTGTGACCTCTTCGATGCTATCAAATATTTCAGCTTGAGATTTAACTCTCCCATCAATATCAAATTCTTTGCTTATTTTTTCACAAATTACTTTACCTGATTTAGTAAGATATACAGACAACTCGTTGTACTGCTTTACTAATTTATCATCATTACAATATACACTAGCTAGTTTAACCCCGTTAAACATTAGATCTGAAAAGTTTGTACGATAAACCTTAAATTCCCTAAATAAATCTTCAAAATATTCTGGATATTCATCAGCAAACTTTCCGTGTTCATACACTAAACTCTTGAGAACGTTAGGGTTATGTTCATACTCTTCATCTGAGTCATAAGTTAATCGAATTGCATCGTTTATTTGATCCGCTATAAATTTAGCTTTTTCCTCGTCAAAAAATACTTTTGAAAAATCATGATCATTTCGTAGAAAAGGAAGTGTTAAATGATTCTCATATCGGACATTTGGATGCCCTCTTCGTACAATAAACCGTGAATACTTTCTTTGAATTGCATCTTCATCAATATCTTCGAAGTAACCATTCTCAAAATTAAAACCTAGTATGTAATATTTCATTAAACCCTCACTAGTGATATAACGCTGGCATAACACGTTTATTACTATGCAAACCAACCTGAATTAACCGCCTTAATCACGAAACTAAAGGCAAACCCAGAATACCGAATGTAATAAATCGTGTTGATGCGATTGTTGTGCGTGCTTACTTTCGGCTTGGCTAACTTGGTAAAGAACTGCCCTTCCAACATTTTCTAAGCCCTGATTCTAATTTACCGGTAGTAATTAAGCGAACAAAATATCCTTAAATTGCGAGATGAAGTAAATGGAAAACCAACACACTTTTTACATCATTTGAACGACTTAGTTTCAACAAGTTTAGAGCTGATAAACCAAATATCCTAACCACAATTGGGATTGAAAATGCCAAGAGTAAAGCACGGATGCAGACTAAAATGAGGCATAACCAAAGAACAATTGAAGCGTAAAAATGCCTCTGAAACGTCTGAACTTAGGGAAATAAGGGCTAATTTGCCGAACTTGATGAAACGGAAACCAAAAAGCAACAAAGAAGAAATTCACGCTTACTAAGCCGAAACTACGAAAGTCTCGGTTCTATTGATGAACCGTGCAAAAAATTTCGGACTCAGTACGCACAACGCCTGCATAACACGTTTGCTACTATGCAGACCTAGCTGAATTTTAACGCCTTAATCACTGAAACTAAAGGCAAACTGACAACGCCGAGTGTAGCAAATCGTGTTGATGCGATTGTTATGTTCGCTCTTACGTAATGTAATGTACCAAACGAGAATATAAATGAGTTTTACAATTAGGACATTTATTACCATCTGGATCCTTCCCTTCCCATAAAGCATTGCAAATTACACACTCATATCTTGCAATACGCTTAGGTATCTCAATATTAACTTTTGGAGAGTGATTATTCCATGAAATGGATTTCTCAGAGTCTAACTCTATAGCAAGATTTTTTTCATAAATATCAATCGTTTTCCGAAGTGACAATTGAGCATTGTAGCGCTTACTTTCTGCTCTTGGGTGAAATAACCACAATTTAGACTCTAAATTATATTGTAAAAAATCGCTAAGAATTTTCTTATGTGATTTATTTTTAGATTCAGGAGCTTGAAATAATGATAGTAATTCGTCTAGCTTTATTTCAACAACCCCACACTTTTCTTTCTGGTGACATAACTCTTCAGGAGTATCTCGGTTGGGATGGGAAAAGTAAATAACAAATGGGAAACCTTTGATGTTTGCAAGAATATCAACGCATACATGATTAAATTTCTTATCTAACTCAGGGGCTGACAGTTGAACCGTTTGCTCCGATGATATTTCGAATACTTCTGAGAAGTATTCGCCCGATGGTGATTCTTCTCCTACATAATCAATATTCGCGGGCAAATCAATATTTATGCCTTTAATAATTACTTGGCGAGCCATTAAACGAACTGAAACAAAAAAAGAGAAATCACATTCATCTTTTGTTTTCATTGATGATTTACGCGTAATATGAGCAAAATGCCATTGATTGACATCCCCTTGCCTAGCAGTTAAAGGGGTCTCACATGAAGGACAAATACAACCACATTTATTGCCTTTAATAACTTCGCTTACATCAACAATTTCTTGGTCTTCTTCTCTGAGACCAAAAGGAACTAATTGTAAATCACTCACAGAATCCCTCCGAGAACATAACATTTTAATATTGTGCAAACACGAATCCATCCGCTTAACATATCAAAAAGGTCACTCATAACCAACTGAATGCTATGCATTTAATATAAAAGTGGGTCTAAACAATAAGTGTGAAAACGTGCAAGCACATATTGCCGACTATGTAACGCTCGGCCTCATTCTTAACCACCCATAAATCTGCAGTATAATCAATAATTTAAAATAAGCCTCTCGTTAAATTCGTGCTCAATCAGAGTTAAAAACCACTCTTTTTTAAGTCATTAATTATTCAACAAGCAATAAACTGTCTGTATGTACAGATTTTGTGAGGGGAATATATGGCGAGTCAATTCATGCAGGCAATTTGCGAACATATGACGATGCGAGGCTATAGTCGCAAGACAATCAAAGCCTACTGTTACTGGATAAAATACTTCATTCATTTTCATAAGCTTAAACACCCTGAACAGATGCATGCCGATGAAGTTGTCTCCTTTCTTTCTCATTTAGCTAATCAACAAAAAGTAGCCATCAATACTCAAAAGGTAGCTCTCAATGCTCTAGCCTATTTATACAATCAATTTATTAAGCAACCTCTAGGAGACTTAGGGTTTAGCTATGCGACTCGGTCTCGAAAAATTCCTAGCGTACTCAATCATGCGGAAGCTATCTCGGTGATCAATGAAATAGATCCTAAATATCAACTGTTTTTTCGCTTGTTGTATGGTTCAGGTTTGAGAGTATCGGAATGTCTGAGGCTTCGAGTACAAGATATAGACCTAAAACAAGGGTCTTTCACTGTTCACCATGGGAAAGGAAATAAAGACCGAGTGACAATTTTAAGTTTTTCACTCACTGAAGCTATACAAGACAAAATTTCACAAGTTGCAGTTCTGCTTGCTAAAGATAACTTGAATGGGTTTAGGCCATCTTTGCCTCACCGATTAGGCAAAAAATACCCGAGTGCCTATCGACGACTTGCTTGGATGTACCTATTCCCATCAAAATCCGTCACTCAACACCCAGAGTCGGGGATCGTATGCCGACACCACCTACATGATTCGGTGATCCGAAAAACGCTGAAGAAGGCGACTAACTCTAACAAATTGCGCCACAAGCGAATTAGTTGTCATACTTTCAGGCACAGTTTTGCTACGCAACTTATAAACTCAGGCTCCGATATCAGAACGGTTCAAGAGTTACTGGGGCACAGTGGTGTTAAGACAACTCAGATATACACTCACGTTATTGGGCAACACTTTAGCGGTACGACTAGCCCGCTAGACCACCTATAACGAAACTCCCTCATCAATAGTTGAACCTTGGCTTGATGGCTTCTGTCTGACAAGGTTGTCTGATATGGTGGCGGCAGAACTTCAGCAATTGTTTAGATAGTATTGAATATGAAAACACTAACCATACTTGATGGCGGCATGGGCCGAGAACTCAAAGAAATTGGCGCGCCATTTTCTCAACCGCTTTGGAGTGCTCAAGCGCTGATTGAAGCACCCGAATTTGTCAGCCAAGCACATCAAAACTTTGTCGATGCAGGTGCTGAAATCCTAATCACCAATAGCTACGCCTGTGTACCTTTTCACTTGGGTGAAGAGCTGTTCGAGCAACGCGGTTTTGAACTAGCCACACTGTCTGGTGAGCTGGCTAAAGCAGTTGCAGACAATGCTACCCACACAGTGAAAGTAGCAGGCGCGATTCCACCGCCATTTGGCAGCTACCGACCAGACTTGTTTAAGGTAGAAGAGGCAGCGCCAATCATTCAAACGCTTTACGATGCCCAGGATCCAAACATCGATCTTTGGATCGCGGAAACCATCTGCAGCCTGCAAGAGTTCGAATCCATTCATGCGGTTCTTAAGCAGTCAGATAAGCCGTGTTACTACGCATTCAGTTTGGAAGATACCAAGGGCGATTCTGCCAATATTCGTTCTGGCGAGAGCGTAACAGACGCCATCAAACTTGCCTGCCAATCAAACGCGACAGGCATTATGTTTAACTGTTCAGTGCCTGAAGTGATGGATCAAGCCATTATCGATGCCAAGAAAGTGATCGATGAGCTAGGCAGTGATTTAGAAGTTGGTGTCTATGCCAACAATTTTGCGCCTATCAGCAACGAACATGAAGCGAATGATATGTTTCAGGAGATGCGTGAGCTGGATGGCCAAGGTTACTTAACTTACGCTAAACGCTGGCATGCACTGGGCGCGAATATTATCGGTGGCTGTTGTGGCATCGGGCCAAAACACATTAAAGCCCTAGCCGATTGGAAACACTCAATACAGAGCTAATCCTGAGCTTCAACTAGAATAAAAGAAATAGAGAACAGGTTGAGAAATCTGTTCTCTATTTGTATGTGACGTCTCTGAGTACACTGATACAAAACAACGATTTGGAGCAACAGATGAGCGACACGCAACGCAAAATAAAATGGGGCATCGCAGGGCTAGGCAATATCGCCAATCGATTCGCAACCGCAGTCACAGAGCACTCTCTGCATGGTGAGCTTGATGCGGTTGCCGCCAGAGATCACTCACGCGCAGCCACGTTCGCCAACAAGTTTGGTTGCGACAAGGCTTATGGCTCTTATGAAGAGATGGCGAATGACCCAAGTGTAGAAGCGGTTTACATCGCTACGGTTCACCCATACCACCAGCCACTCGCAGAACTGTTTCTAAAGAACAATAAGCACGTATTGGTCGAGAAGCCGGCTTTTACCAACCTTGGTGACTGGCTTGAGATGAAAGCCCTTGCGAAACAAAATGGCGTGATGCTGTTAGAAGCGATGAAAACCGTGGTGTTTCCCGCATATCGTGAGCTCCAATCATTCTTGGTCGATAACAACATTCAGATAGATTCAATCGAAGCCAGCTTTGGTAACCATCATGACTATGAGCCCGATTTGTTTATCTTCAATCCGGATTTGTCAGGCGGAGCAACACTCGATGTTGGGGTCTATGGGCTTTGGTTCTTTTACGATCTGTGCCGAACGCTGGGTGTAAACCCTTCAAAACCTCAGGTAGAGATGTCGTGTCTTTATGAGGGAGCGAATGTTGATACCAATGCATGCTTTACATTCTCTGGTGATATAAGCGGTAAGATATCGGCATCAACAGTGCAAAACCTTCCCCGATCAGCACACTTGAGTGGACCTGAAACCAAAATCACCATTCACGAAAAATGGTGGAATCCGGCCTTTATTGAGATTGAACATCAAGGCAAAAAGTCGACCATTAACTACCGAGTGACAGGGAATGGATTCGAGTTTGAAATCGACCATTTTTCAGATTTGGTGCTTCAAGGCAAAACTGAATCGAATATCCTGAGCTCAGAGATAACCTCTCGAGTTCTCGATACGATGGAAAACGCACTGATTGATTCTGGCTATTCACATTTAACTCAACCTCGTCGTTAGGAAAAGCAAATTGGGCAACCTTAAGCGTAAGCTTGAACTGTATGAAAAGATATTTCAGGCTTTTGGGCCTGGAGTATCACACTGTCAGGTCAACCAACTGGCCACACTGCTGCACGTGAGTGAACGTCACGTTCAGACCTTACTCAAAGCGATGACAGCACAAGGCTGGATTGAGTGGCAAGCTAGCTCAGGCCGCAGCAAGAAGGCACAACTCACGTGTCTGGTTGAACCCATTGAGGCGTGTTACCAATACGCACAAACCCAAGCTGACGCAGGCAACATAGAACAGGTGTTTAGCACCTTGAGCTTCAACGGCCGCAATGCTGGCACTGAGTTGCAAGCCTTTCTAAGCAATACCAATCCGTCGACGCAGAATATCGCGTACATCCCGTTTCACCGAGAACTCGAAGCGCTTCACCCTCAACGCGTGCTTAGACGCACCGAACGTTTCTTAGTTATGCAAGTTTGCCAACGCCTAACCTCCGTTAAGCACAGCAAACTCAGCGGCGATCTGGCTTATCATTGGCAGCCTAATCAAGATGCGACACAGTGGCACTTTCAGATTCGCAATGGTGTTCACTTTCATAACGGAAGAACACTCGAACCTCAAGACATAGCACGCAACCTTAACTCTCTCTGCCAAAGCAAAATATGGCGTCGCTGTTATCAGCATATTGATGAGGTCTCTGTCTCGGCAGGCAATGTGGTTGTCGTAAAGTTGAATCAACCTGATTGGCATTTACCGCGCCTACTTGCTAGGGCTGAAGCCTCCGTATTCGATCACTCATCACCGACTGATAGGCTGATTGGATCTGGCGCGTTCTCATTAGACATCTTCTCAAGCAAGATGTTGAGATTGAGCCGCAATAGCGCCTATTCACACAGCACGCCGATTCTGAATCGAGTCGAGTTGTGGGTCTATCAGGAATGGGCACAGAGCAAAGCCTGCGCTCAAAATCAGGTGTGCGTGAAACTGCCCGAGAAGACGACCACCGTGCGTGGGGATGACCATTCTTCCCAACCGGATTTCGGCTCAACCTTCTTTAAGATTCAAAGCCCGATGTTGTCTTCAACCGTTCGTGAGTTCACCGTTGAAGACACCTCTGAATGCCAAGCCCTTTTCGATCAGTTGTCAGTGTCTGGCGACCACAAAACCAGCGTGGAATATGGGCACTACCTAACTCACTACCTAACTACCAAAGACGTCGCGCTGTGCAGTATTATTGATGAGAACGACACCTTCACTTCGTGGTTAAGCTTTTTCACTCGCTTCCCGTTTGAGGAATTAACTTTACCTTCTGAGATGCTAGAGACAATCGAACAAGGCTTAGCCTCAATAACAAACCAACCAGACTTTGAGTTAGCGATGAATGCACTGTTGTCGCTCCGGCATTGGTTGCATGAATCTGGGGTTGTGGTTGAGCTCAAGCAAGAGGCGTTCAACTTAGAGGTTTCTGAAAAGATACACGGCGCACAAGTAAATGGTTTCGGTTGGTGCGAACTCGACAAGCTGTGGATTAGCCATTTGTAAGCGTATTTCGTAGCTGAATGTATTTCACAACCTAGCCCAACCAAGCTGCAACCAATCATTATGTTCAGTCACAGCGTAGGTCGAATAGGCTAAGGGTTAGCTCACTAGCGCCAATTCAGACTCTTTATAGATACGGTTAGCCACTTTGTATGCAGCCGGAGACATCAGTGTCTCTTTGCATCTGCGCTTAAATTGCTCGACTTCAATCGTTTGTTCTTCCAGTAAATAGCACAGCTCACTCAAGTAGTTAGCTTCAAACACAGCTTGACCAAGTGGTGTGCATTCGTATCGGCTCGACTCTTGGTAGCCAATTGCGGTCAACACAGACTCTGGCAGTTCCCAGAACTTAGCAATGGTGTAAGTCAGGCGAATAGAGTAGCTGTTCATCAGGCGCTTCAATGCCAACGAGTTAGGTGGAACAGAAGGATCAACATGCTTGAAGGCTTCTACCATCATCTGGAAAATGATCATCTTGCCTAAGTTGCGAATTAACCCAACAAAGTATGCCGCTGCTTGATCTTCTTGAGGTGAAGAGTCTTTCATCAACTCCTTAGAAAACGACGCAGTCTGAACACTGTGATTCCAAATTTTCTCACCGAAGTGACGCCAGTAAATATTGTTCCCCGGCGTGAAGTTCTTCATGTAGCTATTCACCACCCCTTCAACAAGCCCCTGAGAACCCATATTTAAGAATGCTGTTTTTAGGTCGGTAACCTGTTTTTCATTGCGTTTGTAAAAGGCGCTATTTGCCAGTTTAATCACATCGGCAGCCATACTCGGCTCGCGCTCAATCACTCTTAACAGAGTATCGACATCAAACTCATCGCTCTGTAATTCGCCCATTAACGTGGTCACAGAGGCTGGCATCACTGGCAGTTCATTAAGCAAGGCTTTTGGAGAGCGAATCAAGCGTTCGATTTGGCAAGCGACAAAATCACTAAATGGGTCTGACTCCGTGCGAAGGCGAGACTCTCCAAACAAATAATCAAGGAACTCACCATCGTGAAGGCTAAGCGTCTTATCGACGATTAATGATGATGGCTGAGCGGACGACGGCGGAACAAAGATTGAAGACTGAACAGAATCAGTAGCAACGGTTTGTTGTTGCTCTTGTTGGGCAGGCTCTGCAGAGGGTTTGTTTTTTGAATAAACAAAAGGTGAGAATAGTGCCTGCAATACCCTTTTAAACATCAATACGGCTCCTTGATAAATACAACATAGATAGGGATATATAATGGCGGTAATTATCGCACAGTTAATTCATAAACCACACAATGATAAATGAATCATTAACTTTTCAGCTGTATAGGATCTGTTACTCAACGGGTTGCAAGACTGAGCCCGCCAGTATTCGCCAGAAACAAGAAGAGCGAGCACATAACGCTTGCTCGCTCTTCCATAAATCTAAACCGTGAAGCTGACTAAAACTAGCGTTCTGCCACTTCCAACACGATCTTACCAACATGCTTTTTCTTTAAGAACTCATCTTGCGCTTTATGGATATCGGCTAGCGGATAAGACTCTGCAACGATGGCACCAATCTGCTGTTTCTCGATACGGTTGACTAGATTCTGAAATACTTGTGGTTCTAAAACTGTGCAACCAAAAAAGCTGAGATCTTTGAGATACAAAGTGCGAACATCAAGCTCAACCATAGCGCCACCAATTGCGCCAGATACGGCATAACGGCCATGTGGTTTCAGCACTTCAAGGAATTCCGGCCATTTGTCACCTGCCACTAAATCGATAACCACATTGACGCTACTTTCGCCTAGCGCTTTAACCAAATCCGCATCACGAGCAATCACTTCATCAGCGCCAAGTTCAAGTAACTGTTGGTTCTTGCTTGGGCTGGTAATCGCAATCACATACGCGCCGCGAGCTTTTGCTAGCTGAATAGCCGCAGAGCCCACACCGCCCGATGCACCAGAGATAAGCACGCGATCACCTTCAGCCACATTCGCGCGAGTTAGCATGTTCTCTGCTGTTGAGTAAGAACATGGGAAAGATGCTAGTTCAACATCCGACATGGTGCTGTTCACCGCATAAGCGTGCTTCGCTGCAACTTTGGTGTATTCAGCGAACCCACCATCGCACTCAGAACCGAAATACCATGGCTGTGGCAGATCTCGTCCGTATACTTCTGTTAAACAAGGTTCGATAAGAACACGCTCACCAATACGGTCAGCAGAGACTTCATTACCGACTGCTACGATGAAACCACACACGTCAGCACCTTGGATACGAGGGAACTTCAACGCTTCACCCGACCAACTTGCATCGTCTGAGTCATCGCTTTTTGAGTACCAGCCGATTCGTGTGTTGATATCGGTATTGTTAACACCTGCTGCCATCACTTTGATCAGCACTTCATTAGGTTCGATTTGAGGAACCGCGATATCTTCGCGGTAGCCAAGCATTTCTGCTCCGCCGTGCCCCAACATCTCTACGCCTTTCATTGTTTTCGGTATTTCGAATTTCATCGTGTTTCCTCGAGTAATTTTGTAACCATATTCTGTGCTGATGCCACCGCTTCTTCGCCTAATACTGGCCACGCGCTTGATACGCCTTCATGAAGTAAAAACAGTGGTGTCGCGAGATCATCTCGCAGGCTCTGCTTGCCTATTAGCAAACGGACTTGTTCTTTATGCTGTGTAACCGCTTGGCTGATAAGCTCATTATCGGGAAACGCGGCCATCGCATTCATCGACATACACCCGTGCGGCGCATACTCTTCTAACCATTGTTGGAGCTTGTTGAAGATATGAGTAACCGATTCGAGACCCTTTTCAGGAGACGTTTCCAACAAGAAATCTAGGTAACGTTGGTGTCGATATTCCAAGGCACCAACGATCATCGCTTCTTTTGAAGGGAAATGTTTATACAAGGTTCTTAGGCTTACATCGCACGCCGTTTTCAGCTGTGCAACGCTCGGCTCAGCAAAACCTTGCTGGCTAAATGCCACCTCTAAGCTTGCTGCAATCTGTTCTCTCAACATAGTGCTCTCTTAATACCCGACAAAGGGTAGAATGATTGTTCTACCTACAAGATAGAACGATCACTCTACCCCTGTCAATATCCAAATTTACACACCAAGAAATGATAAATTCCGCGCCAAACAGGACACGGAATTTATCAATACAGATGAGAGACTTAGCGTTTAAGCTGGAGTCGACTGCGTATCGTCACCAGAACAGATAAAGCGCCGCAAAGTACCAACACCCCCCCTAAATCTTGAATCATTCCCGCTAAAGCGAGCCCTGAGCCGATCAAGGTGTAATACATCAAACCAAACAGTGCACCTGCACTTCCCGCTTGAGATTGGTAGCTGACTAATGCTCGGCTCAATACATTAGGGATCGCAATACCAAATGCCATGACCACCAGCATCATCGGAAGTAAAAACCATATTGAGTGTTGTGAAAAATAGACACCCACCGCACCTAATGTTTGAAGCCCTGCCGCGATACCAATCAGAGACATTGAAGACACTTGTCTCTTCAACAATGTCTTGTTCACCAAGCTTCCCAACAGAGTCCCGAACCCAAGCACAATGCCGCTGTAGCCAAACTGCTCAACGCTAAATCCAAGTTGAATGAAGGCAAATGAACCCAATTGATAATAGGAAAATAGCGCAATATTGAACGACGCAACTAGCAACGCAGACATCCATATATCGCTATCTTTGATCATGTGAATACTGAGTGACTTTAACTGCAATGGCTGCTTAGATTGTTGCGTTTCAGGCAATGACCATAGGCTATGTGCCAACAACGCTAACACCATAATAAACAAGGCAATAAACACATATTGATGCCCGCCCGCTTGGCTTAGTTGACCGCCAAGAAGCAGCCCGATGATTGGACTAATCGACAGCCCCATCCCCATGTAACCAAACACCTTGGCCAGTTCCGCGCCGCTAAAGGCATCGCGCAACATGGTTTGTGTCACCACCGAGCCCACCGCAAGCCCGAAAGCACCCATGGCTCTGGCTATCATCAACCACGTAAAGCTGTCGGTTTGCATAGCAATAAGTGCTGAACAGGCGAATAACCCCATGCCCAGTAACATGGTTGGTCGGCGCCCCCATTTGTCTGCCAATATGCCCCATACCACAACACCGAGCGCAAACGCTGAGAAGTAAATCGATAGGGTTTGAGCAGCTTGTGTGTAACTGACATCAAAGGATTTCGATATTGAATCCAGAGTCGGGCTATAGATGGTTTCTGCGATTTGAGGGAACATCAGCAATAGCACCATTTGCCATAAAGAAGGTTTTGTTTTCATCATTTTTCCAAGACCAGTGAACTTGACGAGGAGTCTAGGGGAAACTAACCTTGGCTCGTTAACAACATTAAAACCAAAAACAACAAGATTGGGACAAATGGCATTAATCAGCGAAACCATTGAGTTTGATGCAGACAGCTTACCTGCGCCCGTAATAGGGATTGCGGCAGAGCTAGGTCAGCATGACTCAGGAATACATCACCACGTAAAAGGACAGTTGCTGTATGCTCCGCAGGGTTGCATCACCTTGACCTTAGAAAACGCCATTTGCATTTTGCCGCCGACTAAAGCCGTGTGGATCCCGCCTTATACCAAACATCGCGCGCAGATGACCAATGTGGTTGCTTATCGGTCGCTCTATTTTGATAGCAGTATTTACACCTGCCCAGAAGCGATTGAAATTGTGGAAGTGAATGAGCTTTTAAAAGCCCTGATCAATAAGATGGCTTTCTGGGATTGGGACGTTGCCCGCGAGCAAACCACCAATACCGCCAACCTATTCTGGGAAGAGTTTTACAGTGCTAACCAACACTCGTTTATCTTGCCACTACCGACAGATCGCCGCTTTAAAAGCTTTTGCAAACAAGTCCGAACCGCTTCCTTTCTTGCCCCAGCCCTCTCGACATTAGCGAACTCGGTTGGCGCAAGCACCAAAACGATTACTCGATTATTCAAAGCCGAAACAGGCATGACTTACCAAGAGTGGCGACAGCAATGGCGCTTGTTTAAAGCGATTGAACTGCTCTCAGAAAACCGACAAGTCGTTGATGTGGCTCATCTGCTAGAGTTCTCATCCAACAGTGCGTTTATCGCTTTTTTCAAACAGCAAACTGGACAAACCCCGTTGGCCTTTACCAAGTTAGGGGCGTGATTGTTGTTATCCAAACTCTGAAGTTTTACTGAGCTCAGATACAAAAAACCAGAACATGAGTTCTGGTTTTTAAAAGTATTTTAAAGCTAGATGCCGTCGTTACTTGGTATAGAAAGCGCGTTTCAATGCCATCTCTAAACCACGAACTTCAGCTAAGCCTTTCAATCGACCAATCGCCGAATAACCTGGGTTAGTGGTTTTCTTAAGGTCATCCAGCATTTGATGACCGTGATCCGGACGCATTGGAATTAAGCGGTGATCGCCCACTTCTGCACGACGATTTTCTTCATCCAAAATAGCCATCACAACGTTGTACATGTCCACATCACCATCGAGGTGCGCTGCTTCGTGGAATGTCATTGGGTTGCTCTCTTCACGCTTAGTTGAACGCAGGTGCGTAAAGTAAATTCGGTCACCGTGCTTTTTGATCATATTAACCAGATCATTGTCGCCACGAACACCGTATGAACCCGTACACATCGTCAAGCCATTCATTTTGCTCGGTACATGCTCGGTCAACCAATCAATGTCTTCGATCGTTGAAACGATGCGAGGCAAGCCTAGAATCGGACGCGGTGGATCGTCTGGGTGAACCGCCATCTTCAAGCCATTCGCATCACAGATAGGCATCAGCTCAGCGAGGAAGTAAGACATGTGCTCACGTAGCTTGTCTTTGTCGATTCCCGCATAGCGATCTAGCTGTGCTTGAAACGCTTCTAGTGTGTAACCTTCTTCAGCGCCTGGCAGGCCAGCGATGATGTTATTAGTCAGTTGCTGAATTTGCTCTGGCGTCATGTTGTTGAAGTAATCCAACGCTTGAGCTTGCTCTGATTCTGAATAGTCCGATTCTGCACCTGGACGTTTCAAGATATGCAGCTCAAATGCCGCAAACGCGATTTGGTCAAAACGCAGTGCGCGCGAGCCATCAGGCATTTCAAATTCTAAATCGGTACGCGTCCAGTCCAACACTGGCATGAAATTATAACAAACCGTATCGATGCCACACTCAGCAAGGTTAGACAGAGTTTGCTTATAGTTATCAATCCACTGCTGGTAGTTGCCAGTTTGAGTTTTGATCTCTTCGTGCACAGGCACGCTTTCTACAACCGACCACGTTAAACCTTTCTCTTCGATAATGGCTTTACGCTTAAGGATTTCTTCTTTTGTCCAAACTTCACCATTTGGAATATGATGCAGTGCATTCACAATACCAGTTGCGCCCGCTTGACGAATATCGTCTAGCGAAACTTGATCATTAGGGCCGTACCAACGCCACGTTTGTTCCATGAGACTTACCTTTCTTTAAGACGCACTTAGCCGGCTCGAATTAATCAAGCTAAATGCAATAACGACTTCTTAATGGCAGCAATGACAATTACTGCCCGAGATAGCACCGGTCTACGCCGGTCTAAAGACGATTACCTATCTACAACCTATTGAATGAATCAGCTTTCAAGAGGAGCCTTGTCGCTGAATTCAACATTAGCTTCAGAACTAGCTTTCTGAGCTAAGCAGCACCACTGGGTTGGAGCTAAATAAGTAACCATCAAAGTTTGGGTCATCAATGTCTGACAGCGCTAACAAACGCTGTTTAACATTCTCAAGGTGTTGCCACATTGCGTTCTTAGCAGCGACAGGGTCTTTGCGCTGTAAGGCGGCGAGGATACGAGCGTGATCATCTAACCATTCTTCACGGTAATCTTGACCACTGATGTGAGAGTGGAGTTTATTCCACATTGGACTCTTTTCGCGTCGATCCCAGGATTGTTTCAACATATCTACCAGCACAGAGTTTTGAGTTGCCTCTGCAATACACATGTGAAATCTTTCATCTCCGCTGCAATCGGTAGTGCCGCTTGCAAGCTCTTCGCGCTCGAGTTCGAGTGCAGAGCGCATCTTAATGATGTCGCCCGGAGTGACCTGAGTTGCCGCAAACTCCGCGATATTACTTTCCAGTAATTGGCGGGCCTGCAGCATCTCGAATGGACCAGCGTCATCACTGACCACATTCTCGCGAGAATGAGTTGGAATGTTCAGGACATAAACACCCGACCCTTTTTTCACCTCAACTAAGTTTTCAAGCTCCAGCATGATGATCGCTTCACGCACCACAGTGCGGCTTACATCTAGACGATCAGCAATATCGCGTTCTGGAGGTAACCTATCTCCGACCTTATACAGGCCTTCAATCAGTTCTTTTCTTAGTACTAACCCTATCTCCTGATAAGGTCTTTTCGGCTCGAAAGGCATCATGATGATATTGTCACTTCTTTCCATTGTATTTCTCTCGCCATCATAATGACCAAATATAATTGGTCAACCTCTATATCTTAAAATGCAGTAACACCTTGTTTTTGTATTACTCTTTTTTCTATATTTGCTCGTTATTCAACAGCCTGAATACGGTCAATCAATGCGCTCAATTCTGGGTCCGCTTTATCTAGCGCGTCGTACATAGGTTGAACCGCTAGTGCGAACGCAGCCTTGTCTGGTTCCACAAAAGTAACGCCCATTTTCTCGGCTTTAGCACGCTCTTTTGCTTCCGATTCAGCCCACAATTTTTTCATCAATTCAGATGAATCACTTGCCGCCTTCATTAGCGCATCTTGTTGTTCTGCAGTCAGTTTATCGTATGCTTTGGTTGAGATAACCAACACATCCGGAACCATCGTGTGCTCATCTAAGCTGAAGTATTTAGACACTTCACTGTGACGGCTCAAGCTGAAAGAAGGAATGTTATTTTCAGCCGCATCTACGACACCTTGCTGCAGTGCTGTGTACAACTCACCGTAAGCTAGTGGCGTTGGGTTACCGCCTAACGCTTTCACCATCGCAATTGCTGATGGGCTTGGTTGAACACGAACTTTCAAACCTTTCAGATCTTCTGGTGTGTTAATTGGCTTATTGGTATAGAAGCTACGCGCACCAGCGTCGTAGTAAGTCACACCAATAAAGCCGCTATCACGAGAAGAGTTAAGAATGTCACGGCCTACTTCACCATCTGTCACACTGTAGTAGTGCGCTTGATCGCGGAATAAGTAAGGCATGTTGAATGATGAATAAGCAGGAGAAAAAGCTTCTAGCTCAGCAGCATTACTTTTCACCATATCTAAAGCGCCGTTCTGCATCAGCTCCATAGATTCACGCTGTGTACCCAATTGAGCATCAGGGTAAATACGGATACGCACCTCACCATCAGTCAATTCACGTACTTCTTTCGCCATAAACGTCATCGCTTCATGTACTGCATGGTCACGAGGGTGGTTATGGCTCAGTTTCAATGTTGTCGCTGCATAAGCAGAAGCTGTTGCTCCAAAAGTCAAAGCAGCACCGACAACCGCACTAATCAAAGTTTTACGCGTCATCATCATTCTTATTCTCCGTGGATTGGTTATCCAAAATGTAGGGTGTTTTTTGTTATGGGCTCATATTGGGGCTCAAAAAAGGAACCGTCAAAGCTGAAATTAAAATTGATTGACCAATATCACAATAAAAACCCATAAATTGGTCAACCAAAATCATTTGTGAAGTTGCTCACGCCAACAAAAAAATGAATAGCTTATGATTCAGCCAGATTTTTGAACATCCCATCCCTACATAGAAACAATTTCTTACATTGGTAAACCAATTGTTATGAGATACGCAATTTTGTTGAAAGGAAATAAACATGAATAAATTGGTCAGTTACATAAATAGAGGGTTGGCCGCCTTTACAGTGTCTCTATCGTCTTTCTTGGTGCTATGCGTGATATGGCAGGTTCTATCCCGCTATGTTATTGGCAAACCAAGTACTGTTACCGACGAGCTCGCTCGTTACCTCTTTATGTGGGTAGCCCTGATTGGTGCTGCTTACACAACAGGTCTGAAACGCCACCTTGCCATCGACCTACTTACGATGAAGCTGACTGGCAAACGTAAATTAATCAACGAAATCATTATCCAAATAGCCATCGCTTCTTTCTCTTATATCGTTCTGGTACACGGTGGCAGCCAACTTGCAGCTAAAACACTTGCGATGGGACAACTGACTCCCGCTCTAGGTTTAGAAATGGGCTACATCTACTTCTGCTTACCGGTTAGTGGCGCTTTGATGATTTTTTACTCAGTCGTATTTACCTACGAACGCGTTAAACAATTAATGTCAGGTGACGATTTGATCACCGACTCACAACTTGATTGATAGAAGGATTTCACAATGGAATGGCAAGTAATACTGACATTATTCGGTAGTTTCGCTGTACTGCTTACAATCGGTGTACCGGTCTCTTTTGCGATTGGTTTATCGTCACTAGCAACCATCTTAATGAGCTTACCGCTTGAGCCTGCAATTGCTGTAGTTGCTCAACGTATGGCGGCAGGCCTTGATAACTTTGCACTATTAGCAATTCCGTTCTTCATTTTGGCGGGCAACATCATGAACCAAGGCGGCATCGCGCTGCGTTTGATCAACTTCGCGAAAGTGTTGGGTGGTCGTCTACCAGGTTCACTCGCCCACGTAAACGTGATGGCAAACATGATGTTTGGGTCTATCTCAGGCTCAGCGGTTGCATCGGCTGCTGCAGTTGGTGGCACTATGTCTCCTCTGCAAAAGAAAGATGGATATGACGAAAACTACTCGGCTGCGGTAAATATTACGTCATGTCCTGCGGGCTTGCTTATCCCACCCAGCAACACGCTGATCGTGTTCTCATTAGTTTCTGGTGGTACCTCTATTGCAGCATTGTTCTTAGCAGGCTACATCCCAGGCCTATTGATGGGGCTGAGCATCATGATGGTGGCAGGTATTATCGCGAAACGTCGTGGCTACCCAGTCGCAGCTCGTCCTTCCACATCAATGGTATGGAATACCTTCCTAAAAGCAGCACCTTCTTTAGCACTGATCGGCATCATCATGGGCGGCATCATTGGCGGTATCTTTACTGCGACTGAGGCTTCCGCAATTGCTGTGGTATACACGTTTGTTTTAGCTGTGCTTGTCTACCGCGAAGTGAAATGGGGTGATATTCCAAAGATCATCCTTGAGTCTGCAGTAACAACATCTATCGTTCTATTACTGGTTGGCGCATCAATGGGCATGTCTTGGGCAATGGCGAACGCCGATGTACCTTACATGATTGCCGATGCTCTACTCGCGGTTTCCGAAGACCCACTAATGATCCTACTGATTATCAACGTGATTCTGTTGATTGTTGGCATCTTTATGGATATGACCCCTGCGGTTCTTATCTTCACACCAATCTTCTTACCAATCGCGCTAGACCTAGGCATCGACCCTGTGCACTTCGGCATCATGATGACCTTCAACCTTGCTATCGGTATCTGTACACCGCCAGTAGGCAGTGCTCTGTTCATCGGTTGTTCGGTTGCCAACATTGCCATCGACAAAGTCATCAAGCCTTTATTGCCATTCTATGCCGCACTTATTGCAGCCCTAATGGCCGTTACTTTTATCCCTGAGCTGAGCTTGTTCCTACCTGAATTGGTACTGGGCTACGGTTCGTAATTTGGTCACAGATAGATTCTAAGACTGCTAAACACTCAAACGCTTTATCAAATAATAAAATCCCGCTGGTTCGCTGGCGGGAAAAGGAACTGAATAATGAAGACTGTTGCTAACTCTACGCTGCCAAACACTGTACTACGACCTGACTACGACCGTTCAGCACTCCAAAGCCGTATCGTGCACCTTGGCTTCGGTGCATTTCACCGAGCGCATCAAGCGTTGTTCACCAATGAAATGCTCAGCAAGACCAGCACTGATTGGGGTATTTGCGAAATTAACCTATTCGGAGGCGAAGACTTAATTGAATCACTTCGCACGCAAGATCACCTTTACACGGTTGCTGAAAAAGGCGCTGAATCCACAGACGTTAAAGTGATCGGCTCAGTGGCCGAATCTCTTCACCCAAGCCTAGACGGCATCGAAACCGTATTAGAAAAAATGGCCGAACCTCAAGTGGCTATCGTTTCTATGACCATCACAGAGAAAGGCTACTGCGCAGACCCAGCGACAGGAAAACTCGACAAAAATAACCCATTAGTCATCGCTGACCTAGCTAACCCAAGCGAACCTAAATCAGCATTAGGTTACATTGTGCAAGCGCTCAAAATTCGACGTGAACGTGGCTTAACACCATTCACGGTCATGTCTTGCGATAACGTGCAAGAGAACGGTCATGTAGCAAAAGCAGCGATCATTGAGTTTGCTCAACTGCTTGACCCAGAATTACGTGATTGGATTGAAACCAATGTCACCTTCCCATGCACCATGGTTGACCGTATCGTACCCGCAGCAACAGAAGAAACACTGACAGAAATTGCAGAACTGCTTGGTTGTGAAGACCCATGTGGCATCGCCTGTGAACCCTTCCGCCAATGGGTGATTGAAGATAACTTTGTGGCAGGTCGTCCAGATTGGAATGTCGCTGGCGCAGAGTTCGTAGAAGATGTAGTGCCTTACGAAGAGATGAAACTGCGCATGCTCAATGGCAGTCACTCTTTCCTTGCTTACCTTGGATACCTTGGTGGCTACGACCATATTTCCGACACTATGACGGATGCTGGCTACCGAAAAGCCGCTTTTGACATGATGATGAAATCACAGGCACCTTCGTTAACGATGCCTGAAGGGACTGATTTAGAAGGTTACGCAACCTTGCTGATCAACCGCTTCACTAACCCAAGCTTGAAGCACAAGACGTGGCAGATTGCGATGGATGGCAGCCAGAAGATCCCTCAACGTATGGGTGGCAGCTTACGATTCCATTTAGATCAAGGCTCAGATTTCTCGTGGCTTGCAACCGCCATCGCTGGCTGGATGCGCTATGTATCTGGCGTTGATGAGCAAGGCAATGAGATTGATGTCCGCGATCCAATGGCAGACACACTTCGCCAGATCTGCGACCAGCATGGACTCAATGTTTCTGTGGTTCCAGCATTACTTGCGGTTGAAGCGATTTTCCCTGCCGAGCTAGGCCAAGACCCGCAGGTCATTGATGCGGTAAGTTCAGCGTACCAATCATTAATTGAACACGGTGCCGTTGCGACCGTGGCTGCGTTATAAGGAGTACAAACAATGAAGAATTTCTTATGTGAAGACTTTTTACTGTCGAATGAGACTGCACGTCGTTTGTACCATGAACACGCAAGCCACCAGCCGATTTATGACTATCACTGCCATCTAAACCCGGCAGAAGTGGCTCAAGATCGTCAGTTCGAAAACATGTCTAAGATTTGGCTTGAAGGTGACCACTACAAATGGCGTGGTATGCGTTCAGCAGGGATTGATGAGCGTCTGATTACTGGAGGCGCAAGCGATTATGATAAGTTCATGGCCTGGGCTAGAACCGTCCCTCAAACCTTGGGCAACCCACTTTACCATTGGACTCATTTAGAACTACGCCGCCCATTTGGTATTACTGGCACTCTCTTTGGTCCAGAAACCGCAGACCAAATTTGGCACGAAGGCAACGAGCTATTAGCGACACCAGAATTTAGTGCTCGCGGCATCATGCAACAGATGAATGTGGTAATGGCAGGTACGACAGACGATCCTATTGATTCTCTTGAACACCACAAAGCGATCGCAGAAGACTGCACTTTTGATGTGAAGGTTCTTCCAAGTTGGCGCCCGGATAAAGCATTCAAAATTGAACTCGATGGCTTTGCTGATTACCTGCAAAAGTTAAGCACGGTTGCTGACGTTGAGATCACGCGCTTCCATCACCTATTGAATGCTTTAGACAGCCGCCTAGCGCATTTCAACGACCATGGTTGCCGCGCAGCAGACCATGGTATCGAAGTGGTTCGCTACGCGCCGATTCCATCAGAATCCGATCTGGATGCCCTGCTAACTCGACGCCTCAGCGGCGAAACACTCACCGATTTAGAATGTGCACAGTTCTCAACAGCGGTTCAAGTTTGGTTAGGCAAGCGCTACGCCGCAATGGGTTGGGTAATGCAACTTCACATTGGTGCTCAACGCAATAACAACACACGTATGTTCCAACTGTTAGGTGCTGATGCAGGATTTGATTCGATCAGCGACAAGACATTTGCCTTCGAATTGGCTCACCTGTTAGACGAAATGGATCAAAGCAACGAGTTACCTCGCACCATTCTTTACTGCTTAAACCCTCGCGATAACGAGATGATGGCAACCATGATTGGTAACTTCCAAGGTGGCGGCATCGCGGGCAAAGTTCAGTTTGGTTCTGGTTGGTGGTTCAACGATCAGAAAGACGGCATGCAACGCCAAATGGAACAGTTATCTCAACTTGGTCTGCTTAGCCAGTTTGTCGGCATGCTGACTGACTCTCGCAGCTTCTTGTCGTACACACGCCACGAATACTTCCGCCGAATTCTGTGTGACATGCTTGGTCGTTGGGTTGAAAACGGCGAGGTGCCAAACGACATGTCACTGCTTGGCCCTATGGTCGAAGACATCTGCTTTGAAAACGCAAAACGCTACTTCGAAGAGAGGGCGTAACCCATGAAACATATCGCCATTATTGGTGAGTGCATGATCGAGCTGAACGGCAAACCGTTCGGCTCAATGCATCAAACGTTTGGCGGGGACACACTCAATGCTGCGGTCTATCTAAGCCGCGGCTGCGAGGCCAACCTCAATCAAGATGACATAAAAGTGTCCTACGTCACGGCTTTGGGCGCAGACCCGATTAGCAAGGGAATGTTAGAACGCTGGCAACAAGAGGGGGTGTCGACGGACCTTGTTCTACAAGACAGCCAACGTACTCCGGGTCTATACCTAATTCAGCTTGATGACGCAGGTGAACGTACCTTTCTGTACTGGAGAAACCAGTCGGCTGCACGCTACCTGCTACAGCACCCAGATTTCAATCAGATAAAGCAGGCACTGCGCAATGTCGATATGGTCTTTCTCAGCGGCATCACATTAGCGATTCTGCCTGAACAAGATCGTATCGAGCTATTGAACATCTTGGTTGCGTTGAAGGCACAAGGTGTTGAGATTGCCTTCGACAGTAACTTCCGCCCTGCACTTTGGCCACAAGACGAAAACCAAACCGTCAAAAACAGCTACCAGGCCATGTATACATTGACGGATTTAGCGTTGGTCACATTCGATGATGAACAATTAATTTGGGGCGATAGCTCTCCAGAACAAACTATCGAACGTCTAACGACGCTGGGTGTTAAGCGATGCATCGTCAAACTGGGTGCAGATGGCTGTCTCATTCAAGATGCCACCATACAAAGTAACATACACCCAGATTCTGGTGCCGCTTCGGCTCCACTAGCGGTGCCAACCCTGCCTGTTGATCATGTCGTTGATACGACCTCGGCAGGAGACTCATTCAATGGCGGATTTTTATCGGCTTACCTTGCGGGCGAAGACTTAACAAAGTCATGCCAGCGCGGCAATACCATGGCAGGCGTCGTTATCCAACATCGTGGTGCCATTATTGCAAAAGAACTCACTCAAGCGGCCATCACAGCCATTTAAGGAATACCAATGTCTAACATCAAACAACAACTGAAAACACTGAAAGTTATCCCTGTGATCGCTATCGACAACGCTGAAGACATCATCCCTCTGGGTAAAGTGTTAGCTGAAAATGGTTTACCTGCAGCAGAAATTACATTCCGTTCGGAAGCTGCAGTTGAAGCTATTCGTCTACTTCGTGAATCACAACCAGATATGTTGATCGGCGCAGGCACTGTGCTCAATCGTGAGCAAGCTATTGCGGCTAAAGAAGCAGGCGCAACGTTCGTCGTCTCTCCTGGATTTAATCCAAACACGGTAAGAGCCTGCCAAGAGATTGGTATTGATATCATTCCTGGGGTCAACAACCCGAGTACAGTAGAAGCCGCTCTAGAAATGGGCTTAACCACATTGAAGTTCTTCCCTGCTGAAGCATCAGGTGGCATCAACATGGTTAAGTCACTTCTTGCGCCTTACACGGATATTGAAATCATGCCGACCGGTGGTATCAACCCAACAAACATTAAAGACTACCTAGCGATACCTCGCGTGCTCGCATGTGGCGGTACTTGGATGGTGGATAAGAAGCTGATTGAAGAAGGCAATTGGGAAGAGCTGGCTCATTTAACTCGTGAAGCCGTTCAGTTAGTCAATTAAACCTAATGCAATAGCATTTTGACGTTATATCTAGCCCTCCTTTTGGAGGGTTATTTTATGGTTGAGCATTATTCTTTCAAAGTTAATATTTAATCGTGCTCGATAGCATCTTAAAAATAAAGGCTAAATATGGAAAACTGGATAACACAAGGAGTTGGCGGCCTGGCTTTTTGTATCGGTGTAATGGCCTTTTGGCAAAAAGATGATATGCGTTTTCGCTACCAGATGATGATCTTTTGTTTTGTAATGAGTATCCATTTCATATTAATGGGCGCCATAGTGGCGGCTATAGGCGTAATTATTAATGCTATTCGCAGCTATGTATCGATAAAAACTCAATCGCGCAAAGTGATGTGGTTCTTTATTGGCTTGATGTGGTGCATGACTTTACCCAACATGAATCATTTCTTTGAATTTATTACGGTTGTTGGTTCATCCGTTGCGACATGGGCACTCTTTTCAAGACAAGGCATCGCATTGAGGTCCTTGATCTTATTCAATTCTTTCTGTTGGGCTAGCCATAACATTTGGATTGGTTCGATTGGCGGGTCCTTTGTCGAAATCACCTTTATTGTCACCAACATGGTCACTATCTATCGTTTACATCAACGCAGATTGTTAACTATAAAATAGGCAATATATTTTTTATTCTAAATTTAAAATATGGAAGTAATACATCACTAATTAAATGGGGGATTAATTGGATATCAAAAAATTAAATCTAGTTAAGTTTACGTTATTTAAACTTCGTCAATATATTTCCAATACTAAATTGAATTAAATCACCAATTAAATTTATATGGTGATCCAAACCTTTAGTTTGACCTATTTTGGTTAACCAATAGTCCATTAATTATTAAAATTGGTCATGTACTTATTATTATACTAACAATAGGATCGTGACCATGAAGCGTCTTACCCTGACACCTATAGCAATCGCGTTGCTTCTTGCAGGATGCAACTCATCTGATAGCGACAATAACTTCCAACAACCCCAAGTTCACTCTCGTGTTCATGATGTATTGAACGTTGAAGGTTACCAATTCCGAGATTCTAACGGCAATGGAACACTTGAACCCTTTGAAGACTGGCGATTATCTCCAGAAGAGCGAGCAGCAGACTTGGTTAGCCGCATGACGCTAGATGAGAAAGCCGGCATGATGCTCATTGACACCTTAAACTCGTCCAAAGGTGGGCTCGTTAGTAGTAAAGGACAAGACATGATTGCCGATGCCCAAATGACGCGCTTTATCTTCCGTAACAGCGTAGTTGAAACACCTACCAATGCGCCTGATTGCGATTCAGGCCGTTCAGGTTGTCAGATAACCCCAACAGAAGCTGCCCAGTTCATGAATAGTGTTCAAGAACTGCGTGAACAGACGCGAATGGGTATCCCCGCTCTATTCAAATCCAATGCTCGTAACCACATAGATCCATCAGCTAAAGCAGGGATCAACGTTTCTTCAGGTGCCTTTTCTGCTTGGCCTAAAGAGGCAGGTTTAGCAGCCACTCGCGACATGGATTTAATCACTGAATTTGCAGGTATCATGAATGAAGAATGGTCTTCAATTGGCCTACGCAGTATGTACGGATACATGATGGATTTGGCGACAGAACCTCGTTGGTACCGAGTACACGAAACCTTTACCGAAGATGCAGATTTAGCGTCTGACATTATGCGCTCACTTATCAAAGGGTTGCAGGATGGCGGTGAGGTCAACGAAGACAGTATCGCGCTAACCATCAAACACTTCCCTGGTGGCGGTCCACAAGAAAACGGTGGTGACCCACATTATGACTTCGGTAAAAACCAAGTCTATCCAAAGAACAATTTTGATTACCACCTAAAACCGTTTATTGCTGCGATTGAGGCTGGCGCTTCTTCAATCATGCCTTACTACGGCATCCCTGTAGATCAAAAGTGGATGCCAAACGATGTTGGTATGTCCTTCTCAAAAGGCATTGTTACCGACCTTCTCAGAGACGAATTGGGCTACACAGGTAACGTGAACTCAGATACCGGCATTATTGGCGATCGTGCATGGGGTGTGGAACACAAAACGATTGATGAGCAGGTTGCCATGGCGGTCGAAGCTGGAGTCGATGTTCTTTCAGGTTTCCATGATAAAGAAGTCATCGTGAAACTCGTGGAAAAAGATCTGCTTACCGAAGAGCGTGTCGACCTATCAGTCACACGCTTACTTGAAGAACAATTCAAGCTTGGCCTTTTCGAAAACACTTACGTTGATGAGAAAAAAGCCCAAGAGATTTTAGGCAACGAGAAGTACCAAGAACGCGCTGATTACGCACAGAAAAAGTCTGTCGTATTACTTCAAAATACCAATAAGACTTTACCTCTAGCTGAATCAACCGCACAAAATCCTGTTGCTCTGTATGTCATGGGAATGGACGAAAACATTGCAGGAGACGACAAGTACAACTTTACCGTGACTTCCGGAGATTACGAAGCGGGAGAAACGCGTCCACCAGTACCAGCCGATACGGACTATGCGGTTATTCGTGTTCGCGTATCTAACGAAGGCTCAGATCCTGATCTTATCTTTGGTGGCGCGAACCCAGATGAACTCGATATTCTTGCGTTCAGTGAAATGGCTACAGCTGCATCTTGGCATATTGAACCAAGCCTAAGCGACATTAAAGCCGTTATGAACGAAGTGGGCGCTGACAAAACGGTATTGTCCATCAACTTTAGACAACCCTTCGTGCTAGACGATCAAAGTAATCTTAAGCAAGCCGGTGCCGTGATCGCCACATTTGGTGTCTCGGACAGCAACCTAATGGAAGTACTTTCAGGCAACTTTGCTCCTCAAGGAAAACTGCCATTTGCTTTAGCGAACAGTGCCCAAGCCATTCAAAACCAAGACTCAGACTACCCTGGGTATGATCAAGCCGACACCCTTTACCCGTTCGGACATGGTTTAAGTTACGAATAATATTTGAGCTAATTCAGGCAGTGTTGAGCACTGCCTTTCCTTCTTAGATACCAAGGACAAAGTCATGGAACATATCTTACAACTGGGTTGGGATGATCACGCTATTCCACATAAAATCTGGATAGAACAATACTACGATGGGTGTCGTATCTGCTTGAAAGTCGTAAAAGACGTTGAGCCAGAAATGCTCTCATTGATTGTTCCAAATATTGATGTGCAAACCACTCATAAGGCGTGGCAAGGCAAAGCGACGAACATTACACCAGCCTATGATGACGGCGTGTTGTTCACTCAAACTCGCTCGCTATTCAATTTGCCTCATGGCTGCGTGATTTGGGCGGTAACACATATCCAGATGCAAAACGGCTTAAAAATGTCGGCAGACAAATTGTGCTTCGTACCAAAATACAGCAATCAAGTTTCTTGTTTTAAGGTTCCAGCATAACGTAACAACAAGCCGAGTCGCTTATCCAACTTGGCACTAATCTGCGAAGAACCATAAAAAAGGCCAGCGTATACACGTTGGCCTTACTTCTGTCTGTCTGTCTGTCTGTCTGTCTGTCTGTCTGTCATCAGGATTAAGCACTAATCAATCAACACCAACGAATCGATGGCATTGGATTCATTTAGATATCTCATTCTTGGCGGGCATTTGGCACCCGTAATAAGACAATGCTCATTCTAAAAAAACGAAATAAATTTAAAAAAACTTATTTCGCCGTTTTGATCATCGTAGCTCGCGGTTTACAGCTGAGGTTCTTGGGTCTTATTGACTATGAGGTCGCGAAGCCATTTGTGGCTTGGTTCAGAATCAAAGTAACGGTGCCAAAGCAAAAACAAACCACCGGGAACCAACTCAATAGGAATCGGCTTCATCACCAGTTCGCCACTCTCAATATAGTCACGAACCGAGTTGTACGGATAACACATCAGCAAATCGCTTTGTTTGCACAGCTTTACTGCGCTGGTGATGTCCGACACGTTGGCGGCTTTGTTAATTTGAAGCTGTTTGGCTTGCAAGATTTCCAGTAGCAACCAGTCGCCAACGCCACCGGTCACCAACTGAATATGACGGTATTTAAGGAAGGCTTGCAGATTCCACTCTTCTTGAAGTACTGGGTGATCATTTCGCATCAAGCACACAGAGTAATCTTGCAGCAACTCGACGTGGTTTAGCTCGGCAGGGATATTTTGAATGTGGGTGCTAGCCCTTTCATCGAGCTCAAAAATTCCAATCCCGAAATCGACCTCACGCTTTAGTAAGCGCTTAAAGGTTTCGCTGCTCCAAGTCGTGCTGTTTACCGTAATGTTCGGCGCATCTGCTAGCGCGTTAGGCATAAATTTAGGGTAAATCGCGGTATAAGCGGTTTCAACAAGATCGATATTAAAAGTACGTTCGCTGTCTTTCGGCTCAAAAATGTCCGGCACGGTTAGCTGTTCAACTTGCAGAAGGATTTGATGAATTTTAGGCGCTAAAGAGGTGGCTTTCGGTGTTGGAAACAGGCCTTTTGACTCACGTTCAAACAAAGGGTCGTCAAACAAAGAACGCAGCTTAGTGAGTTGTTTACTCACCGCAGACTGACTAAGGAACAATCGCTCTGCCGTTTTGCTCACGCTGCGCTCTTCAAGCAACACGTGTAAACACAGCAGTAAATTCATATCACATTTGAGTAAGCTTTTAACATCTACCATGATATTCCTTAGATTCAGATTAATGATGACTTTATGTCACTTTAAATCATATCACAAACTTGTTAATTTAAGCCCATGTAACCTATGAGTTAATAACTCAAAAAATAATAGACCTAAGGAATACTCATGAACTTTCTAGCACTCCCTAAGATTGATCTGCACTGCCACCTAGACGGAAGTGTTCGTCCAGACACCATTATTGATCTGGCGAAACAGTACGGAATCGAACTTCCAGAAGACCGTGAAGCGGTAGTAAAGTCTCTAACAGTGCCTGAAGATTGCAAAAACCTTGATGAGTACCTAGCTTGCTTTAGCCTGCCACTGCAAGTGATGCAAACGGAAGAAGCGATTGAGCGTATCTCTTTTGAGCTTTACGAAGACGCAGCACTAGAGAACGTTAAGTACCTAGAAGTTCGCTTTGCACCGATTCTGCACGTAAACAAGGGCTTGTCTCTTGATGCAATCATCGCAAGTGCGGTTAAAGGCATGAAGCGTGCAGAAGAGAAATACGACATTAAGGGCAACTACATCATGTCTGTACTTCGTATGTTCCCGAAAGACTCAATCAAAGATGTAATCGACGCTGGTAAACCATACCTTGGTAAAGGCGTGGTTGCGTTTGATATTGCAGGCGGTGAAAAGCCGGGCTTCTGCGCTGAATTCCCTGAGTACACGCAATACGCTATTGAACAAGGCTACCGTGTGACGGTTCACGCAGGTGAGCAATGGCATGGTCAGAACGTTTACGATGCAGTCACACTGCTTGACGCTGAGCGTATCGGCCACGGTGTCCACATCCAAGGTAACGAAGACGCGTACAACATCGTTAAAGAGAAGCAGGTTGCGCTTGAAACTTGCCCAACAAGTAACGTGCAAACTAAATGTATTCACAAATTCAGCGACCACCCAATTGCTGAATTCAAGAAAGACGGCATCGTTGTAACGATCAACACAGACAACCGCACTGTGTCGAACACAACCATGACTAACGAAGTGAAGCGTGTATGTGAAACGTTCGGTCTAACACAAGAAGACTACGCAGAGATCTACAAGTACTCTGTAGAGAGCGCTTTTGCTTCAGACGAAGTGAAACAGCACCTAATGGGTTTCGTTGAGCAAATCTAATTTGAGCAATCTTGATTGCTAAGTAGAAAAACAGGAAGAGAAAGGCTTAGGCTTTTCTCTTTTTTTATGTCCAATTATCCGTATTCTAATATCGATGTTGACGAATGGGATGCAAACAATGAAAACAGAACTCGAGAAAATGCTGTCCGGCGAGATTTTTGATGGCGCAGACCATGAGGTAGACCACATGCGCACTCACGCCAGCAAGGCGCTATCAGACTTGAATCAATGTTCAGACGATACTCAACTACCAAGTCTTCAGGCTAATCTGTTTGGTAAAGTAGGAAGCAGCGTTGTCCGTCCTCCTTTTCATTGCGAGTTTGGCAAAACCATCGAGATCGGTGACGACACCTTTATCAACATGAACGTGGTGATGCTTGATGGCGCGAATATCAAGATTGGTAACAATGTATTGATAGGGCCAAGTGCCCAGTTTTACACAGCCTCCCACTCACTGGATTATCTCAGCCGCCGTAAGTGGGAAACTTTCTGCCTACCTATCACAGTCGAAGACGATGTGTGGATTGGTGGAAACTCAGTCATCAACCAAGGCGTTACGATTGGCGCTCGCTCTGTTATCGCAGCGAACTCAGTGGTTAACAGTGATGTACCACCAGATTGCCTGTACGGCGGCACTCCAGCCAAGTTGATTCGGCATTTGAATGCCGAACAAACTCGCGATTAAACAAGAAAGCGCGTATCCAAATCTAAAAAAGAGCGATGTTTCAATAGCATGGCTCTTAATCTAATTATCAGCGTTGTTTTATCGCACGCTTGTTCACCGCGAATTTGAAGCACGACAGCCGCAACTAAAACCAGCGCTGATATAGTCAAAAACAAGAATGCAACGATAGACTTAGGTGGGTATCTTTTCATTTTCTACACCCTCAAATTTTTACTGCTCCATAAAGCAAAAAACCCAGCGAAAAATCGCTAGGTTTCAAATATAAAAAATGAGGTAATACAAGTTTACTTCAGCGGGTCATTGTCCGGCAGTGCCTTATGAAGCCAGAGTGCTAAACGCTTCTTGATGTTCGCGCCATCAAGCTTATCGTCCGGTAACGGTGTGATCTGATTGACTTCAACAAGGAACAAGTACACCGCTTTAACCTTTATCGGTTGGGATGAATTTGGCAAATCAAAACCTTGTAGCTTAGCCATCTTAAAACCGACTTCAACTGCTTTTTTTACCAGCTTATCTTCATTAATGATCTTCGCGGTTTTCGACATATCATCTCCATCACATTTATCGAATGTACATTGAGTATATCAAACAGAATTGCGAACGAGATTGCCGCGATCTCAAATCAAAAAATCTCTTTGATAAATAACATAAACCCCATCATAGACTAAAAAATGATTCTAATTATGTAAACATTGACGAGACAAATAATGATAAGCAAACGGTCCCTTAATAGAACACTCAATAAATGAGACCTTCAGTCAAGAAACCAAAAATCGGACAATTTTTGACTTATCATCATAAAGAATACGGAATATTATGAATTATCATATAGATGGTAACCATTCTATCAACAAGAGGTAACTTTATGTTATTTAATCAGTTTTATAACACAAAGGCCTAGATCATATTTACAGTCACCTGTAGTGAAAAAGATATTTACAAAACACTCACTAGGGAAATAGAATAAACCCACTAATATTATACTGGTGTTAAAAATGCGTTACCTATGGGCTTCATTCTGTCATAAAAATCCAATCCCTGGTCGGATCGTTCATATCTTTATTATCTTGGTAGCGTTAGCTTCTATCGTCGTACCACTGGTTTCAAAAGACGCAACAACGATCTTAGTATCACTAGGTGTTGCTCTAGTCTGTTTTGTGCTGTTTGTCTTCTTTGCGCTTGCCGATAAAATGCGCTCAGGTATGCACTAATCAGCTCAATATTCGCCAAGCATTATCTTTTCTAAACTTCATTATAAAATGCATGCGACTTAATACGGAAAAGCCCAAAGTTATTAGCTTTGGGCTTTTCTTCTAGCGACTGTGGTTGATTACAACCGAGTGATACGACAACCGAGTCTTACAGCGTCATATGCAGAATTGGAAATGGTTTTCCCATGTCATCATGTGGGGAGCGTGATTCAATTTTGAACCCCATGTGCTGATAGAAACCTACCGCTTGTGGGTTTTGCTCATTAACATCAACTTTGGTGGCTGCTAACTGCTCAATGGCATGTTGCAACAGCACCGTACCTACGCCTTGTCCTCGAACTTCATTCAAAACGAAAAGCATCTCAACTTTTGCATCATGGACACCCATGAAGCCAACAATCGAACCACTTTCATTTTTAACGCATTTCAAAGAAACCGCAGGGAGAGCATGTTCCATGATGATAGGTTTAAAAAACTCAATATCTTCTTCTGTAATAAAGTCATGAGTTGCTCGGACCGAATTCTCCCAAACCTTAAGCATCTCTGCATAATCTTCAGGAAGCACATTTTCTATAGTCATAATTTTCTCTAGATTAAACTGAATATAAACATGTGCAGCCGCGAAGCTATAGTGTAGCAGGCATTAATAATACAAAACAACAACGTTCACTATCGACTCACTCTACCTCACTGCCTCTATTAATCGGGCATGACCACAATACCCATGGTTTCAAGCAGTTGCTCTTGCTGCCACGCAACAATTTTGATTCCTGTTGTATCCACTTTTCTTGGGTCCAACCCTTCTAATTCAGCATGGCATAAATTAGCACCTTGCATACTGAATTGCCCCCATACTTCCTCCGAGAACACACCTCGGCTAAGATCGGACTCTTTTAGTGACGCGCCGCCAAGGTAAGTGCCTATCCAACGGTTCTCAAACAGCTCGCACTTCTCTAAACAAGCTTGTTCAAAATTGGCGTATGACAGGTTACAGCCCGTAATATATGCTGAGCAAAAGTACATTCTATTGCTTACCTGATTGGCAAAATTCGCACGAGTGAAGTTCGCCCCTTTCAGGTCGCATTCACGTAGCTCAATACCATAACAATTCGCGTTACTGAAATTCGCCATCGCCAACTGACAATTCTGAAAGCTTGCATCTCGTAAGTCGGCAATATCAAAGTGGCATCCCTCAATATCGCCTTGCTCAATAAACTTACAGTTAATAAACGTTGCATCACGTAAGTTAGAACGTCTGAAATCACAACGGATAAACGTGCAGGCTATAAATGTAAGCTCTGATAAGTCTTGCTGAGCAAAACTGTGGTGATGATAAGTGCTGTTATTGGTGTCCATTTAGCCCCCTAAAGAAATTACGCTAAGACTATCATTGCGATCTCAAGAAAACACTAAATTAAAAACCAATAAAAACAGCAACTTAAAACACCCCAATTTAGCCATTTTAAGGCACCAAACAAGCTCTTTAAGGTTGTTATTTTCGTTTTATAGCATGCGCTTATCTTGAAAAAAGTTTTGTCGCTTAGAAGGGGTCATAGAGAAAAATCACTTTGACGAAACGAGTCAATTATTGACCGCGTCCTAACGCGCTAGACTGGACGGTTGGTATGTTGCTCGTTACACTATTCCTCATTCTCAGCATAAAGAGTAAGAACAATGAAAGACATGCGACAAGCTATGCTCGATGCAGGATTTAGCCTTATTAATGAACACGGGTTTGCTGGTGTTGGCCTGATGAAGATCATCAACCAAGCGGAAGGCACGAAGGGTTCTTTTTACCACTACTTTAAATCCAAAGAGCACTTTGGTGAGATCCTTCTTACTAACTACTTTGATGAGCATCTCGCTAAGCTGGATGACTTTTTAAGTGATGAATCGCTTTCTCGTCGTGATCGCGTTAAAGCCTATTTCGAGTTTTGGTGTGCATCGAAACTGACTGAAGACTTCAATATCCAATGTCTTGTCGTAAAACTGGCGGGAGAAGTAGCTGGATCTGAAAACCCGTTGCAATCGACCATGGCTGAAGGCGCGGAAAAGATCATCCTGCGTATGGCGAAGCTGTTTGAAGAAGGCAATGAGGCCGGTGATTTCACTATCGCAGAGCCAGAATCGCTATCTCGAACGCTTTATGGTTTATGGCTTGGCTCAACGCTCATGGCCGCCATGCAGCGTAACCGTTCGATTCTAAACAATGCCATGGAAGAGACTCTTCTCGCCATGAGCCCAGCCCAAGAATCGGCTGACTAGATACCCGTTACCAAATACCAAAAGGCTCGCACAATTTAGCGAGCCTTTTATCTAACTTTAAATCTAGATTGAATCCATTCACGCTTACTCCGTTACCCCAGACGAGACGGGATATTATTGGCTTTGAATAAGTCCTTAATAACAGGGTCGATATGCTTGAAGAAGCTCAGCCAACCTTCACAGAGATAATTTAACCCCGCCTCACCATCTCGGCTTGTGATGATACGGTTTTTGGGGCATTCGCCATGACATGCAAATTTAAACTCACAGGCTTGGCATTGTTTCGGCAGAGACTTTTGTTTGGCGAACCCAAAACGCTGCTGCTTTGGCGAAAAGGCTAAAGTTGAAAGTGCTTGTTCCTGAATATTACCCAGCTGAAATTCAGGAAAGACATAATGATCACATGAGTACACATCGCCATTGGGCTCAACTGCTAACCCTTTGCCGCAGATCTCACTCAAGGTACACATGGTGCTTTCTCTGCCCATCCATACGCCGACAAAATTTTCAAAGTACGGCACTAATACCCGACCAAAATCATGCTCGAACCATTCGTCAAAAATGGTAGTGAGGAACTCTCCCCATTGCGCAGAGCCGACACTCCACGGTTCAACCTCACCTGATACAGGAATGATCGCTTGTTGGTTGCTCAACCATTTATTGTTGGTATGAGCCTCACGCTTATCGACCACAGGAATAAACTGCAATTGCTTCGAACCCACTTCATCGCGTAGAAAGCGATAAACCTCGAGTGGATACTTACCTGTCACATCATTCACGCAGCTTAGAGTCGCGAACTCGACGTTATGTTGTTTCAAGTAGCGAATGCCACGCATTGTTTGAGAAAAAGTGCCTTTGCCTGCACGGTTAGTTCGGTAGTGATTATGTAGGTGCTCTGGTCCATCAATACTGACGCCAATGATAAAATCATTGTTTTTGAAGAACTCGCACCACGCATCATTCAATAACGTTCCGTTGGTTTGAAGGTCATTGCTGATCTTACTGTGGTTGGGACAATATTTTTTCTGCAGCTCGACGACCTTTTGAAAGTACTCAATCCCCAACAAGGTAGGCTCTCCACCATGCCAAGAAAAGATGATTTCAGGCGTGTTCTGCCCCTCTATGTACTGTTTGATATAACGCTCTAACAGGACTTCATCCATCGTATATTGAGAGCCTTTTGGGTATTCAAGCAGCTGCTGTTTTTCTAAGTAATAGCAGTAGGTGCAGCTGATATTACACACCGCCCCAATCGGTTTTGCTAACGCCTGAAGTTTGCTGTGTGCTTTGCCATTAAACTGCGGAACTGAACTCAAATTTGATAGCGATAATGTCGTCATGAAGAGTGCCTCGATGTAAAAGTTATTGTATTAGCCAAAACAATTCGTAATTCCTTTACACGGCGTTCATCGGCCAACCAAGCTTGGTGGCATTAGGTTGGCCGAGTGGTTTTTTTCCTCTATTTCACGTTTTCAAACGGGTTCCACGCTTCGTCAACTGGGACGATATTTTGCGCTTTTTCGTATTCTTGATATTCAGCGACCATTTCAAGGAACAGATCTGGCATTTGGTTTCTCAAGTCATGTTGCTCAGCTGGATCTTTCTTGGTGTTGTATAAGTGCCACTCGCTGTCGCCACCCATTCCCGTAGAAATTCGGATGATCTTATGATCACCTTTAAGCAGAATTCCGCTACCAAACAATTCAAATGGAATCGCATTGTTGGCACTGTGCACGTCTGCCGTTTCCCCTTTGAAGTAAGGCAACAAGCTCACACCACTCATCGGCGCTACTTCTCGACCTTGATATTCCGTTCCTGGATGCTCTACCTCTGCAATCTCAAGAATCGTGGCTGCAATGTCTTTCACTTGTGATAAGTCATCTGTTTGAGTTCCCGGCTGTAACGCATCTTCTCCTTCTAGAAGCGCTTTGGCTGGCTTAACGATAAACGGCACACGGATACCGCCCTCTGCTGTGTAAGCTTTGTACCAAGATAGGCCGCCGGTTGAAGCGCTTGCCCACTCAGGTCCAAGTGACACACTGGAGCTCGCCTTACCTAAGTTTTCGGTCGAATTATCGAAATGATGAGCAGTCCACGTTCGGATCAGGTCACTGATATTTTCACCAGTAATATCCGCCGCTTCTGGGCCGTTATCCGCTAGATACATGATGTAGGTATTATCGTATTCCCCGATATCTTTCAGGTAATCGACTATCTGGCCGACTTGTTGGTCCTGCATTTCCATCATGCCCATTGCGACAGCCATTTTCTTGCCGTACCACTTTTGTTCTTTCTCTGAGAGCGAGTCCCAAGGTCGGCTTAATGCGTTACGATCTGAAATATCGGCGTCTTTTGGAATCACACCCATATCTTTCATACGTTGGAAACGATCTTCTCGAACCGAGTCCCAACCATGTTCAACGTAGTAATCGACTTTATCTTGATAAGCAGACTCAGGCGCTTGCAATGGCAGGTGAATACCGGTGAATGGGACGTAAGCGAAGAAAGGCTTACCGTCGTCTTTTTTGCTGTCGATCATCTTGATGATCTCGTTGGTGTAAACTTGGTCTGAGTACTCGCCTTTGTACTTGTCCTCAACCACTTCACCGTTACGGTAAGTTGGCTCAACTTCGACGCCGGGAATATCCCCTTTTTGCAGCGCATCCGCTGTCGCGGCATTTTCGGCCGGGAACATCATATCTCGATTAAAGTGATTCGAGCCGCCCGCTAAGATACCGTAACTCTCTTCAAAACCTCGATCGTCAGGTAAGAAACCATCGTCGTGCCCCAAGTGCCATTTCCCAGAGAGGTAAGTGTTATAACCACTCTCTTTAAGCAGCGTTGCGACCGTAACCCCTTTCTTGGTGAGGTAACCTTCATAACCCGGCTTGCCAATCGCACCCGGATAGACAGCATAGTCGAAGGTGCCTAGCCCAACCTCGTGGCTATTTGCTCCGGTTAACATCATAGAGCGCGTTACCGATGAGGTTGGTGACGCGTGAAAGTTAGTAAACTTAACCCCCTCTTCAGCCAGCGCCATTAGGTTTGGTGTATTGGCTTCTGAGCCATAAGGCTGAGTATCGGCAAAGCCCACATCATCGCCAACAATAACAACAATATTCGGTTTTTCTGATTCAGCCGCAAGAGCAGCACTGCTTGCCGCAGCCATTGCAGTGAAGACTAAAGATTTCTTGAATGTCTGCATAAGACGTTCTCCAATTTCTGTGATTAACTTGTTTCAGTAATTAACTTTTCTGCGAGTAACTTTTTCTGTGGTTAACCGTTCTGTGATTAACCTGAGTTAGAATTTGAATTAGTGCGCGGCTTGCGACATCCAATGTAATAAGTCGAGCGCAGGGTCATACTCTTGAGCTGCTGCCATGCCGATCCAGGTGACAGCTTCCGCTTGGCTGGCTTGAACGCCACTTCCAGAGATATACATCAACCCAAGCTGCGTTTGAGCTTCAGGGCTACCGTTATTGGCTGCGGTGACGAACCACTCCGCGGCTTTTTCATCATTCTGTTCTACGCCCTCTCCGCTCAGATATAGGTAAGCGACAGAGAGCTGGGCATCCAATTGCCCTTGGTAAGCCTCATCCAACAATTGCACGACATCTTGGTGCTGCTGCGATTGATCCATGGTGGCTGCGTTCTTAGAGCTTTCGCTTCCAACGCTTGCTTTGGCAAAAAACAGAGCAGCCAAAACACCAGTCAGAATCACGGTAGTTAAACGTTTATTGATCATTTATTTCCTCCTCGGGAATAAAGGTCACAACGTCCCTGTCGAATGAATTAGGTGAAAAGTAGGAATGGCGCGATGATGCACAAGCTTGATAGCAATACGTTTTCAATTTTCATAATTGGCTCTCGAGTAATAGTTGTGAGTGAATCAGGGACTGAACTAAATGGTCATAAGATTCAGTCGATTAAGACAGAGACTTAAATCGCTTTCTCAATGATGGTTTCAATCGTCTGTTTCGAGATTGGGTAGAACTGAAAGCAGATGTCTTTTTCAATAGCTTCCGCAATATTGCTCTTCTCTTGCTCATCAAAGTCCCAGCTGCTGAAACGCTTCATCGCACCGACGCGGGTTTGGAAGTTATTTAAAAAATCCAACACTCTCTGGTAAACCATCTCATCGGTTCCGGTAGTATCGACCGAGAAAGCTTGAGCTAACTTCGCCGCATTAGGCATATAGAATTCAGGCAGAGCTTCAATCACAACCGGCATCAGCACCGTGTTGGCATCGCCATGTGGAATGTGACTAATCGCACCAAAAGCGTGAGCACAGTTATGAATCGGAATACCGCCCAAAGACGAATAGAAAGCAGAGATCGCCATGGTGCTCGCTTGAAGAAGATTGCCGCGTGCTGTTAGGTTTTCTGGCTCTTTAAGTGCCAAGGGTAAGTTCTCAACAATCAGTTTTGCAGCCTGAATGCCGTAAGCGTCGGTGAATGCATTACTCATTGGTGAGACAATCGCTTCAACAGCGTGTGTTAGTGCATCCATAGCGGTAGAACGAGTCAGGTGAGCTGGCAGCTTAGTGGTAACGGTTGGATCAAGAATTGCGATATCGGCTTCCAATCCCGATGCGACTAGGCTTGCCTTAATGTTTTCATGTTCGTTGTAAAAAACAGCAATAGGAGAAGCTTCTGCGCCCGTACCAGCCGTTGTCGGAACAGCAATGTGGGGGACTCGAATATCTTCATTATTTGGCCACACATCCATATGACCACCACCTGCAATTACGGTGCGAATGTCATCTATCTGCTTATGAAATGCGTATTTCACACCTTTAGACGCATCAATTACGCTGCCGCCGCCAACAGACAAGATCGCATCAGCATTGACGCTGTTTGCAAACCCAATGGCCGCGTTGATGTTGTCGCAAGTCGCGTCTGGCGCGATATCGGTGTAAACGCCAACAAGCTGAACCGCTTGTTGGTTCGCTTCCTGATTCCCATTCTGGTTTACAAACAACGCCGAGAACTGCTCAACAAAGCCAAGAGACTCCAAACCTTTATCAGAAAAGAGCACGACTCTTTGCGCACCTAAGCGACCAAACAAAGAAGGGATATTTTCAATACCGTTCTCTTGAGCATGAACAATGGTTTTAAGTTGAAAGTTAAAATTATTGGTTGTCATGGTGTTTACCTCATTTCTAGTTGATGACTAAACAATAACCAAAACAAACCGGTCGGTCTAGAGCGTAAATGTCAAAGATATGTCAATTAAGATCTTTATGGATCATTGCCCCAAAACGAAAAAAGCCCGCAAATGCGGGCTGTAATCATAAGTAAGCTATTGATCATTAAAGAAGTGTATTGACTCACCCTGAGCAACTCACAAACAGTTAACGATTAACGAAGGTGAGCTGGGACCTTGCTCTTATCTCTAGTGAGGTAGTAGTACAGGTAAACCAAAGAATAAACGGTCACAAATCCATCGAGCGCAAACACGCCGCTCCAGCCATAGAGCCACTCATAATCGTTGATACACACGTTGTATAAGAAGATACCAACAAACATCGACTTCTCAAATGCGCTGTAAATCATGGTCGAGGTTCGCAACGATTTGTACTTCGCCGAGAACATCAACAACACACCAATACAGCCAACCATCACACCCCAGTGTTGATAAGTACCGAGCAAGTACTCCTTGTTTTCCATCATGGTATCGTTGTACGAGAACAGCGTCTGCATACTCCAATCTGGCGCTAGGAAAGTGGAAAATGCCGTCGCTGTTAAGAAACCTGTAATCATCAAATACGATTTGATCGTACGTTCAAAAAAACGTTCCAACATAAAAGTAACCTCTTAAAATAATTTCGTGAAAATAACTTTTTGAAAAATAAACAGTGTCATACCAACAGTGATTTACTGGCCAAGCATGCCCATCACTGCTGTTTTTAATTCGTTGTCTTCTTTTGAAAACAGATGCTTAACGCGGTGATCTAAACCTGTTTCCAACACAGTTTTAGCGTGGGAGAAAGTCAGGAAACCTTCTTTACCGTGATAGTTGCCTTGACCTGATTCACCAATGCCACCAAACGGCGCGTCATCAACCGCTAAATGAAAAACACAGTCATTAATACACATACCACCGGAGTGAACTTGGTGCTTAACCTGAGCCTGTAAACTCAAATCAAAGCTCATCAGGTAGAGTGCTAACGGCCTTGGTTTGCTATTGATGACTTGGAACGCCTCTTCGACATTGCGATACGTAATCAAAGGTAATAATGGGCCGAAAATTTCTTCGTTCATCACTTTGGATGACAGGCTTGGTTCAACGATCAAATGTGTCACCAATCGATGAGTATCTAAGTCCATCGCTTCGTCATGGCAAGCAACGATTCGTGTCCCAGCTTGCTGCTCTTCATTCAACAGACCAACAATACGATCACATTGGCGAGGGTTAATGAGCGAGGTTAAACCCTCAGAGTAGATCCCTTCATCAAACGGCTGTTGGTATTGTTTTTTGTACTCCAGAATGAAGGCTTCGAGCTTATCTTCAGGGAGTAGCACGTAATCTGGAGCGACACATACTTGGCCGTTGTTTAAGCTTTTACCATAAATAATTCGCTCTACCGCAATATCGATCGGCATGTCTTCTGCCACGATAACCGGTGACTTACCGCCTAGCTCTAGCGTGACTGGAGTTAGCGTGTCAGCCGCTGACCTCATCACTTGGCGACCCACTTGGGTTGACCCCGTAAACAGAAGATGATCAAACGGCAACGCCGAAAATGCGGCTGCGATTTCTACCTCGCCTTCAACCAAGCACACCTCATCGGATTGGAAGACTTCCGCCAATAGCGCTGTTAATACTTGGTTCGTCGCTGGGGTAAATTCACTCATCTTGATCATGGCGCGATTGCCCGCTGCCAACGCCGAAATAAGCGGGCCGACGGATAACATGATCGGGAAGTTCCACGGAGCAATGATCCCGACAACACCTTTGGGTTGATAAACCACTTCAACACGAGAGGTTGAAAGCAAAGAGCCGGAATGACGAATTGAAGATGTCGACCAATGAGGCAAACATTCAATGCTGTGATCAATATTTCCGATACAAGGCAATATGTCAGCCATCAAAGTATCTTGTCGGCTGCGGTGACCATAGTCCTCACTCACGGCTGAACACAAACGATCTGTGTAATCGATAAGCGCAGATTTAAGTGCAAGCGACTGCTCAATTCTCACCGATACCGCTGGCATCGGGTTCTGTGCAAAAGCTCCCTGCATGTTGTTCAACGTCATGGTCATTTGTGTTGGCGTCAATTCGTGTTTCATACATCACCTCGTGGTTAAGATGAGCACACAATAATACACAACAGACCGGTCGGTCTAGCGTTTTATTGTCAGAGAATAGTCAATGGAGTTTTGATGACAATCCAATGAGGCGGCTACAAACGGGGCAAAAAGTCAGGGGAATTTAAAATAAGAAAGCGTAACTAACACACAGGGTAAATAGAGATTTTAAATGGCAAGATCAAAAATGGCCGCTTAATGCGACCATTTAATAATTACTTAAGTTATTGTTCTAAAAAACAATTTAAAATTAACGTTAACTCTTGGCTACGTTTGCAATGCCTTCAAGCTGAAGTACTGGAGCGGCGTCGATGTCTTCTGCGTTCATCATTGATGATACTCGCTGCATTGAAGAAAGCAGTAAGCTTTGCTCCCACGGCTCTAGGTTTTGGAATTTTTTAACGAAGTTATCTTGCAGCGGTGGCGGCGCATTGTTTAGCAACTCTTGACCTTTTTCAGTCAGGTTTGCGTGTACTTTGCGTCGGTCTGACGAGCTGCGAACACGTTGTACATAGCCATTCAGTTCCAAGCGATCGATGATCGTGGTTGTGGTGGCTTGGCTTACATTGGTGTGATTAGACAATTCTTTGATCGTCACATTACCCATTTCTTGGATTGCTCTCATTAAGATTAATTGAGGGCCAGTCAAACCATACTCTTTACTCAGCTTTTTCGAGTGTAAATCGATAGCGCGAATAATTTGGCGAATAGCGACCAGGATTTCGTCATGTTTGTCCAAGATGCAGACCTTTGTACTAATATACTGTGAATGGTTTTACAGCGTCGAAGCGATGATATGTCCTGATTATTTACGTCAGGTGAGCTCGAATTACACTGTAAATTGATAAATTACTTCATTGATTTTTCCGCATTGTACTGATGTTCATACTATTCTCAATCTTTTCTATACCACTAAACTTGTGTGGTACGGCACTTTTACTTAATGAAGGGGAAATGCAAGCTTCAATGAAGGTAAAAATAGTGAGTCCGAGAATACAAGTTCAAACAATAATATATTTTAATAATCATAGAGGTAGAGAGACTTAACCCTCTCCACCTAATAAAAAACCAGCCCTAATCGCCAAACTGCAAAACGAAATTTTACGCGGCTGTATTCATCTGAAAATTACCCGTTAGTGCGTTGTAAAACTCGCTGTTATCCAGAATACCGACCAGTTGATTGTCTTCCACCAGCAAAATCGGGTGGTTACTGATCTGCTTGAGCTTAATCGCATCACGCATGCCAATTTCCGGACTTGCCACGACCACACTCGACGCGCTGATCGCGGTTAGGTCGTCAGACTCGCTCCACTCGACAAGCGCCAAAGCAGATTCACCTTTCACAGATAAAGCACCTTCATTCTGTTCAATCCAGAGATCTTTAGAATCGCAGATCTTCCAGCTTTCATTCTCTTGCGTCAGTGAATCAAGAGGCTGCATCAAAGAACGACCTTTAAGCACATTCAATGGATTGGTGTGTGCAACGAAGTCTTTTACGTATTCTGTTTTTGGCGTCAATACGATCTCTTCAGGCTTACCGTGTTGAATCAGCTTTCCTGACTCCATGATCGCGATGTTGTTACCAATCTTCAGTGCTTCATCTAGGTCGTGACTCACGAACAGAATCGTTTTGTTGAGTTTGTTTTGCAGTGTGATCAGTTCATCTTGCAGTTGAGCACGAATCAGTGGATCAAGCGCCGAAAACGGTTCATCCATCAATAGAATGTCGGTGTCCATTGCGAACGCACGCGCCAAACCAACACGTTGCTGCATGCCGCCAGAAAGCTCATGAGGGAATTTGGTTTCCCACTCCGCTAGGCCGACCATTTCTAATTGTTCACGCGCTTTAGCACGACGAACATCTTTGGCTACGCCTTGCATTTCTAGACCAAACGCCACGTTATCTAACACGTTTAACCAAGGCATTAGGGCAAATTTTTGGAACACCATAGAAACGCGGTGAGTACGAAGATGACGCAAGGTCGCTTCGTCGCACTGTTCACCTAAATCAACCTGCTTGTCTCCATCTTTGATCGCCAATGAGCCACGGCTGATCTCATTCAGGCCGTTAACTGCGCGAAGCAAAGATGATTTACCAGAACCAGACAACCCCATCAGCACACAAATCTCGCCTTCTTCAACGGTCAGCGACACATTATCTACGCCGACAACTTGACCTGTTTCATCGATGATCTCTTGGCGAGTTTTACCTTGGTCGAGTAGCTCAAGCGCTTGTTTCGATTTATTACCAAACACAACATCGAGATTCTTAATGGTAATCGCGTCCATTGTCTTTTTTTCCTGAGAGTTAGACATGATTAAGCCTCCTTCTGGTTTGGTGTTTTGCACAAGCGATCAAGAATGATAGCGACTAATACAATCGCCAATCCGGCTTCAAAACCTTGTGAGATGTTCACTGTGTTCAGTGCACGAACTACTGGTTTACCAAGTCCGTCTGCACCGACAAGAGCGGCGATAACCACCATCGAAAGCGACAACATAATACATTGGGTTACACCCGCCATGATGCTTGGTAGAGCCGCCGGTAATTCGACCTTCATCAGCAATTTCATGCGGCTGGCACCAAACGCTTTACCCGCTTCAATCAACTCTTCAGGCACTTTGGTGACACCTAAGTAGGTCAAACGAATTGGCGCGGCAATGGCAAATATGATGGTCGAGATTAAGCCAGGAACGATGCCCAAACCGAATAAAACCAAAGTCGGAATCAGATACACAAACGTTGGAACCGTCTGCATTAAATCAAGAATGGGTCTAAGCACCGTATATAACCAAGGGCGATGCGCAGCCATGATGCCAACCGGTACGCCAATTAATACGGAAATCGTTGTCGCCGCAAAGACGAGAACAAAGGTTTCCAGCATTTCTTGCCAATAGCCGAGGTTAAGAATAGTCAGCAGTGCTGCGACCACAAAGATCACCAGCGAAGGTTTACGGTGTAAGTACCATGCAATCGCAGCAGTCATCACGATTGGCAGTGCAGGCGGCATCCACTTAAATACATCGACTAAAAACATAATGACGGTTTCTAGAAAAATCGAAATAGCGTCAAAGAATCCTGCTGCATTGATTGTTAGCCAATCAACACCCGCTTCCATCCATTGACCAACAGGGATTTTGTTTTGCGTAATAAAATTCACAATATTGCCTTTTATTATAGGTGGGCTACTTCAAACCAATCGATAAATTGGCAAGCCCACCTTTATTATTTATGTAGCTGTTGAGATAGGTAGAACTAAGCTTTAACTTGTTTTAGGTATTCAGTAACCGCTTGAGTCGCTGATTCACCTTTATGCGTTTTTACGTTGTCTAACCAAGCTTCAACTTGTTGAGGGTTATTGTTCAACCATTGTTGAGCCGCTTTCTCTGGCTTAACTTTTTGGTTAAGAATCTCTTCCATCAACTGGTTTTCCATCTCTAGAGTGAACTCTAGGTTTTGTAGAAGTTGACCGACGTTTGCACATTCAGACAGGTAGTTTGAACGAACATTGGTGTAAACATTCGCGCCGCCGTAATTAGGGCCGAAGAAGTCGTCACCACCTGAAAGGTATTCCATCTCAACATTGCTGTTCATTGGGTGCGGCGCCCAACCTAGATAAACGATCCACTGGCTACGACGAGCAGCGCGAGATACTTGCGATACCATGCCCGCTTCACTTGATTCCACTAGGCTGAAATCTTTCAAGCCAAACGCGTCAGAATCAATCATTGATTGGATTAAGCGGTTGCCATCGTTACCCGGCTCAATACCGTAGATGCGGTCTTTAAATTTGTCGGCATGTTTTGCTAGGTCGGCGAAGCTTTTCACGCCAGAGTCGTACACGTATTTTGGTACGGCTAGTGTGTATTTTGCACCTTCAAGGTTGGCACGCACGGTCTCAACCGTTCCCGCTTCGCGGTACTTAGCGATGTCGCCTTCCATAGTTGGCATCCAGTTACCTAGGAATACGTCAATATCGCCGTTCGCCATTGAAGAGTAAGTAACCGGTACTGAAAGTAGGTCGGTTTTGGTTTTGTAGCCTAGGCCTTTCAGTAGCTCAGAAGTGACAGCGGTTGTTGCGGTAATGTCTGTCCAACCAACATCAGCGAAGCGTACGTTTTCACATTGTTGTGGTTCAACAGAAGCGTTCGCACCAAATGCAAATGAGCTGATGGCTAGTGCTGTTAACGTTTTTGTCGTCACGTTCTGAATATTTAGAGTCGTCATAATGGTTCCTTTTTATCTTTCCTTTTACTGCTCGATATCAACACCGATAGAGAGCAGTTCTTCTGACTTTTGACTTTTGACTAATTAGTTTTATTATTTTTTGCTTGTTACTTGTTGTTTTTATTCTTTGCTGCTTTTGCTATTTTTTAACCAATAACAGACGCTTACGCTTCTCGTACTGGCTTATTGATTCTTTGTGTTTCTTCCCAATCCGGTGCTATCCATACCGGAACGTTTTGCTCTTTTAGAACGGGCTTGCCCAAAATCAGGTCCGAGGCACGCTCAGCAACCATAATGGTCGGTGCGTTCAAGTTACCGTTTGGAATAACAGGGAAAACAGACGAGTCGACCACGCGCAGATTATCAATGCCGCGAACACGACACTCTTCATCAAGCACCGCCATTGGGTCGTTATCAGCACCCATTTTGCAACCACATGAAGGGTGATACGCACTTTCTACGTTCTGCTTAACCCATTCATCGATTGCTTCATCGGAAGTAATATTTAGACCCGGCTGAATCTCTTCACCACGGTAAACATCCATCGCAGGTTGCGACAAAATCTCACGCGTCAGACGAATACAATCGCGCCAATCTTGGCGGTCTTGTTCGGTTGAGATGTAGTTGAAAATGATCTCTGGCTTGGCATGCGGATCAGCAGAGGTGATCGCAACCGTACCGCGACTCTCTGGCTTGTTAGGTCCAACGTGTACTTGGAAGCCGTGGCCATCAAAGGCCGCTTGGCCGTCGTAACGCATTGCTGCTGGTAGGAAGTGATATTGAATATTTGGCCACTTCAATCCTTTACGAGAGCGAATGAACGCGCACGATTCAAAGTGGTTAGTGGCACCAAGACCCTTACGAGTCAGAATCCACTCGGCACCAATCATGCCCTTACTGACCAAGCCAAGCTTGCTGTTGAGCGTGATCGGTTCGTTGCAGTGATATTGGAAGTACACTTCTAAGTGATCTTGAAGGTTTTCACCGACGCCATTCAGTTCGTGTTTCAGCTCAACGCCGGCCTTTTCAAGCACGGCTTTCGGGCCGATACCAGAAAGCTGAAGCAGTTGAACAGAACCGATAGAACCCGCAGAAGAGATCACTTCTTTGTTCGCTACCGCCACTTGGGTATTGCCTGACTTTTCAAACTCGACACCAACCGCTTTCAAGCCCGATAGACCTTCTGAGTCTTGCGCTTCAAGTAAGAAACGACGCGCCACGATACCCTTCTTCAAGGTTAGGTTTGAACGCTTCAATGCTCGACGTAAATAAGCGTTAGAGGTTGAGGCTCTAACACCCTTGTCTACCGTCATATGCATAGTGCCGAATCCTTCTTGCTGGTAGCCGTTGTAATCGTTTGTTTCTGGGTAACCGGCATCTTTACCTGCATCGATGAACGCTTGGTAAAGCGGGTTGAGCTCCATATCGTTACCGTTACAAGTGCCGACAGGGCCATTGTCACCACGGTATTCATCACCGCCTTTGTTCCATGATTCAGCACGGCGGAAGTAAGGTAAGCATGCTTGGTAGTTCCAACCCGCTGCGCCCTCTTCTTCCCATTGGTCAAAATCACACGCGTGGCCACGAACATAAACCATCCCGTTGATCGATGAGCTGCCGCCTAACACTTTGCCACGTGGGCAGTGCAGTTCACGTCCATCAAGACCCGGTTCTTTCTCTGTTTCAAATTGCCAAGCGTACTTTTCAGTATTCATTGGGTAAGAAAGCGCGGTTGGCATCTGGATAAAAATACTCTTATCCGTGCCACCAGCTTCCAGTAATAAAACGCTATGTTCACCGCTTTCCGTTAGCCTATCCGCTAACACACAGCCGGCCGAACCCGCGCCGACGATAATATAATCGTAGCGTTGTTCCATGTTTTGATTTCCCTGAGATGAGTCAGTAGGGCTAGCTCTGTTAAGCTAACCCATAAAATTGAGTGTTACGCTTTAGGCATAAGGGCTGGCGTAGTCGCCAAGTTCAATAAGAATGCTCTTAGTCTGCGTATAATGAAGTAGGGTTTCTGGTCCATTTTCACGGCCAATACCCGAAAGCTTGTAACCACCAACAGGCATTTCTGCCGGTGAGTCGCCCCACGTGTTCACCCAACAAATACCTGCCTGCATTTGATGAATAACACGGTGCGCACGAGAAAGGTTTTGCGTGAACACACCAGCCGCCAGGCCGTATTTGGTGTCGTTAGCGCGGCGAATCACATCGTCTTCGTCCGTAAACTTCAACACTGACATCACAGGGCCGAAGATCTCTTGTTGAACATGAGGCATGTTGTCTTCGCAATCCACAAACACCGTTGGAATAACAAAGTTGCCGTTTTCGAGACCGTTGTCTGTCACTTGATAGCCGCCCGTCAACAGGGTTGCACCCGACTGCTTAGCTAGCTCAATTGCTTCAAGGACTTTTGACAGGTGTTCTTTAGAAATCAACGCGCCGATCTGAGTCTCCATGTCCATTGGGTTACCAATGATCAGCTTCTCAGTGCGTGTTTTAAGTTGATCGATGAATGCGTTGTAGATGTTTTCGTGTACATAAACACGAGTACCGTTGGTGCACACTTCGCCTTGGGTGTAGAAGTTAGCAACCATCGAAGCGGAAACCGCATCATCCAATTTCGCATCATCAAACACGATCATTGGTGACTTGCCGCCAAGTTCCATGGTGACTGATTTCAGCGTCTTAGCGCTATCTGCCATTACCGCTTTACCGGTACCGGTTTCGCCCGTGAACGACACTTTCGCGACATCTGGGTGCGCCGTTAGCATTTGACCAACACGGTAATCGCCCTGAACCACGTTAAACACGCCATCAGGAAGACCAGCTTCAGTAAAGATTTCTGCAAGCTTGAGCGCCGTTAGCGGCGTTTCTTCTGAAGGTTTGAAAATCATCGCGTTACCCGCGGCCAATGCCGGAGCCGATTTCCACATCGCGATTTGAATGGGGTAGTTCCACGCGCCAATGCCCGCACAAATGCCTAGCGGCTCGCGGCGAGTGTAGAAAAATTGAGATTCGCTCAGCGGCTGTTGGTCGCCTTGTAGCGTTGGAGCCAAACCAGCAAAGTATTCAATAACATCAGCGCCAGACGCCACATCCACTTCAATCGCTTCTTGCAGCGGCTTGCCCGTATCAACAACCTCAAGATTTGCAAGGTCATTATTTCGAGCTCTAAGTATTTCCACTGCCTTCAAAAGAATGCGGCTGCGTTCCACAGCGGTCATTGCTGACCATACCGCAAATCCGCGCTTCGCAGATTCAATAGCACTGTCGACATCCGCTGAAGATGCTTGGCCTAACGTCGCGATAGGTTCGCCGTTTGCAGGGTTAATGCTATCAAAGGTTTCACCAGAGGTTGCTTTAACCGCTGCGCCATCGATGTATAACGAGTTCATTTCCATTTGAGATTCTGACTTAATTATTGTTATTAGACTCTACTGGTCTATATGTGAGTATTAGGTGTAAATAGTGGTCGTTCTAGCTCTTGCTCTAGGTCTAGCTCAAGGTCTAACGCTACCACTTCGATCTATTTGCTGTGACACGAGTAGAATGTAAGTTGTTTATCTAGATAATCATTGATGATGGCACGCGCCTTTTGAGCATCGATACCATCTGGGTTTAGTGTGCCTCTCAGCCACAAACCATCAATCAGAGACGCAATCCCGTGAGCAACGAGATCCGCTTGTTCATGATTCAAAATACCTTTCAACTCAAGACGTAAGTGTGAAATCAAACGTTTTTCATTCACACGCTGCAGTCTTTTCAGCTGCTCGTCATGCATTGAATATGACCAAAATGCCAACCACGCCTTCGCGACCTTATTTTCTGCTTGGTAACCTTCGAAGTTACCATCGATGATCGCGTTAATTCTCTGTTGGTGAGCATCAACAGGAAGTGCTTTTAGTGACGTGGTGATGGTATTAGAAAGTTGGCGAAGGATTTCACGCATGGTCTCTTCTAGCAGCCCATGCTTTCCACCAAAATAGTGATTAATAATGCCAGTGGAGACTCCCGCTTCTTTGCTGATCAACGCAATACTCGCGGCATGCAAACCCACTCGATCAATCACCGTCATGGTGGCTTGAACAAGCTGTGGTTTACGTATATCAGGCATCCCAACCTTCGGCATTTCTTAGTCCTTTTATTTTATATTGAACGTTCAGTTAAATATAAAATGACAGAAATTTAGTTAGGGTTCAAATGATTATTTAAAACAAACTCGTAACAATACAGCATTCAAAACAACAAAAATCATTATAAAACAATAAATTAAATATCATTTAGAGCACTAACGAAAACAATTAAAGATTTGAGGTGTGATAGTTATTGGTCAAATGTTTTTGCTTAGAAAGTTCAAGAATCAATCAGTGAGAGTCCTTGTAGAAACTTTTTGGGGAGGGAGTGGAAAGGAAGTATCAAGGAATTTTTATACTGAAATGTAAGACAAGGAAATCCACAATCAACACAGGTAACGAATCAAAAAATGAACAAAAAAGGTTGGCGACAACAGCGTCATCACCAACCTTCTCAGTCGTTTCTAATGTTATTGCAAGCCTAAGCTACTCAATGCGTGTGATGAAACCGTATTTATCTGACTCAGCCTTAGTCACCCAGTGTTCGCCAGAAGCCGGAGCAGAATCCAACGTGAAGATATAGAAGTCGATTCCTTTGTCTCCCATTACCTTTTTAAAGTAGGTCGCTTGCTTGCGATGGCTTTCGTTCGTGTATGGGAAGTCTTTGGCTGTTTTATCATCCTCAGCCCAACTGTGCACACCAACCTGCTTATTAAGCTCAATGGCTTTAGTGGTATCTGCTCGTTGCAAAACTCGTGGGTTACCCGCAGCGAAAAGATCCGTGCCGCCAGAGAACACCGACCCCGTAGGCGTTACGATCGTCGTCATGTTGTTACTGTGGATCATGCGACCGGTGTACATATTGATATCATCGTCGGCACTTCCACCAATATGGTTGGTAAACTTCAACGTCATCTCACTGCCTTGATACAATTTCACGATATCAAAAAGCTGAGAATAGGTTGATGCGCCTAGAGTGGAAGTAATGCGATCAACAGCGCCAGTCTCGTTGAGCACATCACGGTAAAAAGCGTTGAAAGCAAACGAGGTGGTTATCGTTACCTTATTCCCACTTTTAGTGTTACTCAGAATGGTAGACCCAAGGCTAGTCACGTATTGAACCAGTTCATTGTGATACTCAAGCTCGACGGGCTTATGAGTATTCGTCGTCGTGTTAATTAACGTGGTGTCATTGCCGATTGAGCGTTGAGCCGCACCACAATCAAACACGTCCAAACCCTTGCTCTCTGTGTAGATACCGCAGCTATCAAATCCTGCATCAGGGAGGTACAGATCTACACTTTGACCTAAACTATCCGCAAGCCTAGCCACTTTTTGCTTATCACTAATATCTTCCGCAAACAGAACGATTTCATACTGCACACCGTTGTAATCAAGTTTTATGGATTCTTGGACCTCTTGTCGCTCTTTATACAACTCACCCAGTTTCGCTGATGAAAATACGTAATCCGCTTGAGGTTTTGCTTGCACTTTGGTGGCAGCTTTACCTGAGTTAGAGCTTGAATTACAGCCCGCTAACAGAATCAAAGGTAACGCCAGTAATGCATTTCTATAGTCGTTCATACCGTTATTCCCAAAATGTTTGATGAGAAAATTCTATTGTTTAGCGCTGAATTTATCTGTCGTGGAAATGTATGAGAATGTCGAGCCTATTTGAACGATGTTTTTTATTTTCCTATAAATGCCAATTCATCATTGAACTAACTTATAAAGTGTTTAATCATTCGCTTTAGGTATTTGGCGAAGCATCTGAACTTATATGCAATAGCGTATAATCGTAATGGTTCATCACGACGAAGACTCGCTCACCTAATCTCAATAAGTGAAACGCACGACAAGGCTGATAATGGAATGACAAAACCTAAAATGATCATCGTGGAAGACGATTTGAAACTTCAGAAAATGTTGCAGGACTACTTCGTCGCGCAAGATTTTGATGTCACGGTGTTGGACGATGGCAGTGATGCCGCACACACCATCCTCACGGAGCAACCTGACATCGTACTGCTGGATTTGATGCTTCCTGTAACTGATGGACTTACAATCTGCCGACAGACGCGTACGCACTATAAAGGTAAAATCTTGATGCTCACTGCTAGCGATGACGACTTTGACCACGTCGCTGGTTTAGAGACAGGGGCTGATGACTATGTCACCAAGCCAATCAAACCAAGAGTTCTGCTGGCCAGAGTTCGTTCGCTATTACGCCGCCAAGACACCAATACCGCTTCAGTCGATGACTCAGACACCCTTCAGTTCGATCAACTCGTTCTGAAAAACACTTATAAGAAGTGTGAACTTTCAGGTGCGGTTTTATCACTCACTGACAGCGAGTTTGACCTACTTTGGTTATTGGCAAGCAACCCAGACACGCCGTTATCTCGTGACTACTTGACGCAAACATTGCGCGGGATTGAGTACGACGGAATAGACCGGACGATTGACAACAAGATTGTACGTCTAAGGAAGATTTTGGGCGACGACCACACACCAGCAGAGAAAATTCAGACCATTCGCGGTAAAGGCTACTTATTTGTTTCGACCGCCTGGCGTTAACCTCGCTCAATACGAGCGTAATAGAGAGAGCGATTATGCGACGTATCTTTTTGGAGTCCCTATTAGGGCTGTTAGTTTGCTTCATGGCCGGCCTTGTCGCCTACGAGATTAGCGTCTATCAGCTCAATACCGACTACGAATATGTACTGGAAGATTACGAAGCGACTGCCCACCAGCAATTGATCGAAAATATCGCTAAAAATCAGGGTCTTGAAGCTGCTCATCAAGCGATAAACCAATTTGTAGAAACCACACGAAATAAACTGGTTACGTTCAGCCCAGACGATGAAATACCAGGCCCCGTTTCAGAGTTCTTCAGTACCAATCCGAATACCTTTATCTTTCACGATGATGAGCGTGACCTATGGTTTCGCTTAGCAAGCAGCGACAATACCTATCACTACCTCCCCAACAGTGAAGCGTTCGTTAGGCAAAAAATTGAGTTGGAGGATGACCTCATTTGGTTGTTCTTTTTAGCGAGCTTTATCTTATATGGCTTGTGTCATCTATTTATTATCTTCCGCCGAGTCAAAAAGCTTGAGTCTGCCACTCTGCGTTTTGCTGAAGGGGATCTCTCCACACGAGCCGAGACTTCAAGCGGTGTTGCGATTGGTTCACTGAACAAATCCTTCAACCTGATGGCCGACAGAATTCATCGCTTAGTTGAAAGTAATCGCTCACTCACTAATGCTGTCGCTCATGAACTGCGCACGCCAATATTCCGTATTCAGTGGCAAGCTGAAATGTTGAAAGACACCCAGCTAAACGCAGAGCAAGAAAGCACGATTGAGAGTATTGTCGAAGACACGGAAGAGATGGAAAAGATGGTCGATGAACTATTGTATTACGCCAAACTCGATAGCACTGACCTAGAAAACTTAAAAAAGCCATTAGAGATTCGAGACTTTCTCGACCACGCAATGGCGCGTTGGAACAAAGACACTCAGCTCAACATCGACCTATCGCTACCAGAGCAACCTAGCTCAATAATGGCGGATGAAACGCTATTTAACCGAGCACTAGATAACCTAGTGCGTAACGCAATGAAATTCGCACGCTCACAAGTGTCGATTGCAGCGACCGTGCATCAAGATCAGCTACAGATTGCGGTACACGATGACGGTGATGGTGTGGCTCAAGAACATCAAGCTCGCCTGTTCGAACCCTTTTACGTTGGCGACAAAGCGCGTAACAAAGCCAAGAGCGGCCATGGTTTAGGGCTGTCTATCGTCGAGAAGATCTGTGCTCAACACGGCGCTACCGTGGAGGTAGGTCAGAGCCAAGCCTTAAAGGGTGCGGTATTCACCATTACCATTCAGCTGTGTAATGATTCAGCTGACAAACCCATACAGTAACTAAAAAACACCTCTGGAATAATGTTCAACATCGGTCGGGAGATGCTGTCTCCCATGAACTTATTAAATCTAGATAATCATGCCACTGCCTTTGTGCCTTGCCATCTAGGTTCCAATCATTCTTAAGGTATTTTTATGAAAAAGTTATTAGTTGTTTTAGGCATTGTTTCTCTAGCGGGTTGTTCTGGTATCAGCCACAACGAAGAAGTGTACACAGCGCACGCAGAGAGCTTCAACATTGTCGGTTTCCAAGTGCCAGGTAACACTCAAGACCGCGCAATGGAATTAGTACCTGAAGGTGCAACGGTTGATACGATTCGCTCAACAAACTCTGATACGAGCTCTGTTCTGGGTATCATCAACCGTATTATCGGTATCGACTACGTACAAGTTGGCGGTAAAAAGCAGTAATTCGCTATAGTGACGTTAGCCACGTACCATAATTAAGTGTCGCAGTTGCCTACCTATATTCAGTAGCCTGCACAAACTAAGTTAATCTAAGCCAGTGACCCGTCGCTGGCTTTTTTCATCCAGCAGATTTTGTGCTCTGTGCCAAACAAGTGCCCGATTCCCCTTCCCTCTTTTAACTAACAATTCGAAAAATAAGCCGAAAAGTCTTCGATTTCTTATCAAAATTGCCCCTAAATTCGCTAAATGGCCTTCTGTTTAAAGTGACACTTTCAAATCGTTGATCCTTCTATCAACCCAGAATCCGTTAATTGAGGCACAGATCAATTTACTCGAAAATCTTAATTTCCAAGAGAAATAAACACTTAATAAAAGTGTCACGATTTTATAAATAAACATATAGGTGCGTTCAAAAATAAACAGAAATGATAACTATCTGTAAATACGAGAAATATAAGTTGCATGAATAAAAGAGATCATTGCCATGCTACTAATTAATCAGATCGAATGATGTAAATTCGCTGTGATTAATTTGTTACGTTTTCTTGGATTTTACATGGAAAGAGAAAACAACAATGAAAATAAGAAAACGTTTAGTTGCCGTTGCTATAGCCAGTGCTATGTCTTTGTCAGTGCATGCAAGTGAATCCGTTCAAATCGATCAACCGATCAACTTTACTAGCTTCTCTGGGTTAAACGCTCAGTTAGGAGTCAGTAACGCCTCTAGCTTCAAGATGGTGAAAGAAGTAAACCTGAAAAAGCGTGGTATCTATAAAGTTAAGATCCAGCAGAACATCTGGGGAACACCGGTATGGGGACATTACCTAAATGCCACCCAAAGTGTCCAAGGTGGCGCACTTAAGTCCGTTCAAGGTCGCTACCTTAAAACAACGACCTTAGAGCGATCTTTTGTTAAGCCATCAATCAACAGCGCTCAAGCGGTTGAACTCGCAAGTAAAGATCTAAAGACTCAAGGCTTAACCAGCAAATCTCTAGACAACGTTCAACATCAGCTATTTATCTATCAAGGCTCTGTGAAGCAAGGCATCGGACAGCAAAGCGTAGATAAAACACGACTAGTGTACGTTGTCTCTTACCTAGTAGAAGGCAGTGAACAGCCGACTCGACCGTTCACCATGCTAGACGCGCACACAGGCGAAGTCATCGACCGCTGGGAAGGTATTGCCCATGCTCAGATCGGCACTGGCCCTGGCGGCAACGAAAAAACCGGCATGTACGAATACGGCACCGACTACCACTACCTTGATGTTCAAGAAGTGGGCACAGAGTGTGTAATGGAGTCTGAAAATGTCGTTACCGTTGACCTTAATGGCGCGACCGACGGCGACACCACTTACAGCTATGAATGTCCTCGTAACGAATATAAAGCAGTGAACGGCGCATTCTCACCACTCAACGATGCCCATTACTTTGGCAACATCGTGTTCGATATGTATAAAAACTGGTTCGACACAGCGCCACTCTCCTTCAAGCTCATGATGCGTGTTCACTACGGTGAAAACTACGAGAATGCATTTTGGGACGGCAGAGCCATGACCTTTGGTGATGGGGAGAGCTTCTTTTACCCGCTTGTTAGCCTAGATGTATCAGCCCATGAAGTGAGCCACGGTTTCACTGAGCAAAACTCAGGTTTGATCTACGCAAACCAATCCGGCGGTATGAACGAAGCCTTCTCTGACATGGCCGGTGAAGCCGCAGAATACTATATGAAAGGCACCAACGACTGGATGGTCGGACGCAATATCTTTAAAGGCGAAGGTGCGCTGCGTTACATGGACGATCCATCACGCGATGGCTCTTCAATCAACAACGCATCCGAGTACTACGATGGCTTAAACGTGCACTACAGCTCTGGCGTGTTCAACAAGGCGTTCTACCATCTTGCAACCACACAAGGTTGGGACACCAAAAAAGCGTTCGAACTGTTCGTGCTAGCCAACCAGATCTACTGGTCTGAAAACAGTGACTTTTGGCAGGGCGCCTGTGGCGTGAAAAACTCAGCAACCGACCTTGGCTACAGTGCCGATGATGTTGTTTCTGCGTTTAACTTAGTGGGTGTATCACCGTGTGGCGAACCACCACTTCCACCAGAACCGGAATATCAACGCCTTGAAAACGGTGTTGAAGCCGCAGTTGCTGGTGAAACAGGCTCAAAAACTTACTTCGATATCGAAGTACCAGAAGGCCAAGACAAGCTAACGATTGATCTTGCTGTGTCTACTGGTGATCCGGATATGTATGTTGGTCTAGATTATGCGCCAAGCTCTCAAGAGAATATCTGTAAGAGTGAAAGCGTAACCGATGAAGTATGTGTAATTGAAAACCCAACAGCTGGTCGCTACACGGTGAACATTCTGGGTTACTCAGATTACGCAGGTGCAAATCTGAAAGCGTCGTACGAATCAGGCAGCGCTAACGTGCCGCCCGTCTCTTCTTTCGAACACACGATTGTCGGTAAAGAAGTCGAGCTACGCAGCACAAGTTCAGACAGCGATGGTCAAATCGTTTCTTACCAATGGAACCTAGGCGATGGCAACACACAAACCGGTGAAGTGGCTCGTTATACCTACGCTGAAGCTGGCGACTACGTGGTGACTCTGACCGTGACTGACGATGCAGGCGTTGCAACATCAACCAGCAAGTCGATCACGATTGAAGGTGACTCTGCGGAAGGCTTCCCACTAAAACTGAAGTTTGGTAACAAAAATCCGAACGGTAAGGCGCGCGTTAAGCTGGCATGGGATTACGACACCAATGACTACTTTGTGATTAAGCGTAATGGCAAAAATGTTGGTGCTACAGACTTCAACTCATACGTCGACAAGTTCCGTCACAACGGCACAGTGGATGTGGAGTACCAAGTGTGTACCTCAAGCGATATCTGTTCAGAAACCAAGCATTACCGTTTCATTAAAACTCAATAATCGAAAGTAGATTCAGGGCTCCTTATAGGAGCCCTTTTCGCTATTTGGCAATGAGCTATTTAGCGAATGAAACGTCTACATGAAAAACCTACGCATTACACAAAAATCGAACCCATCAACATAACAATACTCACCATAAAAAGGACGACAAATGGCTATTCAAAAAAGCATGCTAGCTTTAGCTGTGCTCGGGGGATCGTTAACCCTAATCAACAGTACTGCGGCTTACGCATCCCTAGGTATCACACCACCAGCGAACGAAGAGGTTTGGATCACCACCGATGCGGACGCACAACATATTATGACTCAACATGGCGCAACGGTTTACCCAGGCGTGACCGGAAACAAGCATTCCATCGTCGCGAAAATCAACCAGAAAGAGCTCGCGAAGCTCTCCAGCCACATGCACGAAGAAACTCACCGTTGTGGTGGCTACATGGTGCACGAAGACAAAGCAAGCGCACTCAAAGCCGCAGCGATGCCATTGACAATGAGCACCTTCGAAAAGCCGGTGATCAGCCATCAAGACACAGTGAACGACCTACTCGCTCAGGTCGAGCCGAACAACATGGTCACGACCATAGAAAATCTAACCAACTTCACCAACCGTTTTTATACTACTTCTACTGGTGTTGCTGCTTCGGATTGGCTTTTAGAGCGTTGGGAAACAGAAATTAAAGATGTGCCGTATGCGTCTGCACGCCAAATCACACATGCTGAATATCCGCAAAAATCTGTTGAAGTGACACTGCTTGGCGCGAAATATCCTGCAGAGATCGTCGTGGTTGGCGGACACCTTGATTCAACGGCTGGTTCTTGGACAAGCGAAGGCACCATCTCACCGGGAGCCGATGATGATGCGTCTGGCATTGCAACGGTAACAGAGTCGCTTCGCCTGATGATCGCCAGTGGTATTCAACCAGACAAAACCATTAAGTTCTATGGTTATGCTGCTGAAGAAGTAGGGCTACGTGGCTCACAAGATGTCGCCAACGCTTTAAGAGATGAGCAAGCCAACGTTGTATCGGTATTGCAATTAGACATGACCAACTACAACGGTTCAGCGCACGATATCACCTTCATCACAGACTACACCGACAGCAACCTCACCGCCTATTTAAGCGAGCTGATCGACACTTACGCGAGCGACATCAGTTACGGTTTCGATGATTGTGGCTATGCCTGTTCTGACCACGCCTCTTGGCACAATGTTGGCTACCCAGCTGCCATGCCATTCGAAAGCATGTTCAATGATTACAACCCAAGTATTCACACTGAGCACGACACGCTTGAGAACTCCGATCCTACGGCGACACACGCGACCAAGTTCGCCAAACTAGCCATTGCTTACCTTGTCGAAACCAGCCTTGATTCACCCGTTGCAGGCCCTAAAGAGCTGCAAAATGGCGTGCCTGTTAAAGGACTTACTGCAGGATATGGTGAAGAGCAGTTCTTCACATTTACGACTCAAAGTGCAGGTCAGTTAACGGTAACATTAACCGGCCCTCGAAGTGGCGATGCCGACTTATATGTGAAACACAATGGCACCGTATCGAAAGCGAACTACGACTGCCGCCCATACCAGAACAGCAGCAACGAACAGTGTGTATTGAACAAGCCAGCGGGTGAATTCAGCATCATGGTGCGCGGTTACCGTAACTTTAGTGATGTCACCATCGTCGCTAACTTCGTTCCTGATTGGCTTTAAGGTTGGTTAATTGACTAACAATTAAACCTAGCAAACACGGCTAAAACTAAAAATCCGCAAGCCCACGATCATAAATAGATTGGAGCTTGCGGATTTTTTATTGTCTTCGGAGAGCATCTCAACTTAATAACCTTTAGTTATCATCAAGCCGTCTTTTTCATTACCTTGCCACAGATGTACTCACCAATCGGCATTGCAGAGGTCGCAGCCGGTGATGGCGCGTTACATACATGTAAGCTTCTTGGGCTTTCGGCAAACAGGAAATCATGGACCAAGGTGCCATCCTTCAGTACCGCTTGAGCACGAATCCCAGCAGGATAAGGCTTAAAATCATCAACCGTAATACTCGGGCAGTATTTGTTCACTAGCTTTAGATATCCCGGTTTCCACCACGAGTTCTTAAACTCGACCAAACCCGTTTTCAAGTGATTCGCAGTCACTTTCCAAAAACCCACAAAGCTCAGCATCTGCCAAGTGTCCTTGAAGCTAAAGTTAAGCTTGCCATAACCTTCTCGCTTCCAGCCTTGAACTGCATTTGGCCCTACTGTTACGGAGCCATCAATCATGCGTGTTAAATGCACGCCCAAGAAAGGCAGTTCTGGGTCAGGGATCGGATAGATAAGGTGATTCACCACTTGGTTGTGTTTGGCGTCCAACTGATAATATTCACCGCGATATGGAACGATTTGGAAGTCGGTTTCAATGCCAAGCATGCTGGTCATTCTGTCGGCCATCAAACCAGAGCAAGTGATCAAGAATCGGCTGTTCAGTTGTAGAGTCTGACCATCGACTTTGCACGTTAACTGCACCTCATCTTCTTGCTCATCCGCCATAATCACTTCCGTGCCTAGACTGAGCTTACCACCCGCTTCAACAAACTCTTGAGCCATCACTTCGGTGACTTTTTTGTAGTCCACGATACTGGTGGTTTTGACATAAATCGCGCCCAAACCGGTGATGTTAGGCTCTGCAAGTTTCAGTTGCGCTTGATCTAAGAGGTCGACATCAATATCGTTATCATGACAACGTTGATAGAGCGCGTTCATGCGCTCCACTTCCTGCTCATTGGTCGCGACCAACAGCTTGCCACAGTTTTCGACAGGGATATCGTGTTGACTGCAAAAGGCGATGGTGCGCTCTACGCCACGCTTACAAAAATCCGCCTTTAAACTGCCCGGAGCGTAGTAAACGCCAGCGTGAATCACACCACTGTTATGGCCAGTTTGGTGCTGCGCGAATCCACGCTCCTTTTCGACTAAAAGGATACTTTTATCAGGGTGAGCTTGCTGTAATTGCCATGCCGTCGACACGCCAACAATGCCACCACCAACGATAATATAGTCGTATGTTGAGTTCATAATATTCCTACATTCAATCCTTTTAATTATAGGGAAGACGCGACAGTGTTAGACCCAGTTTGAGGTAACTTTTGTTCCTCACTTTCTAATTCTTTTTTAACTTGATTTGCATCGTATTTACGACCGCTGTAGATGAAGATGCCAACAAAAATGGCGACACATACCAAGCGAATCACGACTGAAACATCAGGCCATACTAAAGCTGCACCTATTACTACCAACACTACTCGAGTAATGACATTAATTTCGCTCTCTAGATAGCCTTCAATCGCCGCGATAAATGCGTAAGTGCCAATAATAGCAAAACCACCAGTGACCAATACCGAGGTAATATCCCAACTCACCAAGTTAGTGTAGGCAATCAACAACGGCACTAGGTATAAACCTTTAGCTATCTTCCAAGCCATTAAACCGGTTCTCATTGGTGGTGTTTTAGCGATAGTCGCTGCGGCAAACGCAGTTAAACAAACAGGCGGTGTTACGTTACTGTCTTGCGACAACCAGAAAATAATTAAGTGAGCCGAAAGCAGTGCAAGACTGATCGCTTCTAACCCCAAGCTTTGCTCAAGCAGAGTTTCCACAAAATCAGCAGGGACTAACGCAATCATCTCTTTGGCTGTTTCGAGTGTCATCGGTGCATTCAACAAATCAAGCTTATCTGGTGCAGCCAACATGAAGATGGCTTTAGCTTGCTCAGGAAGCTGACCTGACACCAACAAGTCGAGCAGCTGACTTTCAGCAATCAATTTATACAAGGCAGGAGCTGACAGAGTGCCCAACACAATATAAGCCGCCGTTACCGGTAAACCCATACCGAGAATCAAAGACGCCAACGCGATCAACGCGATCATCACTAGCAACTCGCCATTCGCCCAGCTGTTGATCATTAAAGAAAAGGTGTTACCAATTCCCGTGGTACTGATGACATTGACGACTAAACCAATGCCCACCAACAACACCGCCGTGGTCGCCATGTTTTTAGCGCCTTGAGAAAGCGCTTCAATGATCGCCTTTGGACCCATTTTGTGATTTTTAGAAAACCATGATGCCACCACCACAGAAAGAATCGAGATACCCGCAGCGTAAGTCGGCGTAAAGCCCTTCACCAACAAAGTCACTAACACGGCCAGTGGGATCAGGTTGTGCCAACCCGACAGCAATACCTTTAACAAAGGTTCACAGCCAGAAGTCACCTTTTGTACTCCACTGCGCTTCGCTTCAATACGCACGAAAAAGGCCACCGACAAAAAGTAGATAAGCGCAGGAACGAAGGAAACCGCAATAATATCGACATAAGGAATTTGCGTGTAAGACGCCATGATAAACGCGCCCGCACCCATCACAGGTGGCATCAGCTGCCCGCCAGTAGACGCAGCCGCTTCAACACCCGCTGCGAAACGCGAAGGGAAGCCCGCCTTTTGCATCAAAGGAATACTGATTACGCCCGTCGATACGGTATTTGCTACACTCGAGCCGGAGACCGAGCCCATCAAACCAGAGCCAATCACGGCAATGAAACCGGGGCCGCCAATCACCTTGCCAGCGGCGGCGCGAGACACATCAATAATGAAATCACCCACCCCCGAACGCACTAAGAATGCGCCAAATAGGATGAACATGAACACGAAGGTCCAACTGATTCTTGAGATCGAACCGAACATACCTTCTGATGAGTAAAAGCTTCGATAAAGCAATGTTTCAAGGCTCAGGCCTGGAAAGTGAAAGATACCGCTGGTCCATTGCCCCCAAAGTACCACATAGCTCAAACACACCAAGATAAGTACCGGAATGAACCAACCCATGGTGCGGCGAATCAACTCAATAACGATGGCAATCGCCAAGATAGAGAAGAACCAATCACTGGCGATGAACTTCACGCCTCGCTCATAAAGAGCGTCTTCCGCAAACGGAATATAGATAAGACAAGCCAGAGCAGCGAGGGCAATACCGATATCAACGGCTAAGGCGATTTTGCTATTTTTAAGTGAAATGTGGGCGGGATACCAAAGCGCGCATATAATCGCGAAGCCAGCAAAATGGGTCGCCGAAACCCAAAGTTCCGGTAAGGTAGATAAGGTGTTAAACCAAATGTGTAATAAAGAGAGAATCACGCCCATTGTTGTTATAGCTTTACCCACCCACGGGAAATCCGTCCGGGTCGGTAATTCAAATTTTTTCAGTTCCTGCTGCAGCGAATCGCTCATAGAAAACTCCTGCTCTCCACAGCAAACGCGCAGAGAAAATCCATAAAGTGAGGAGGTGCACGAACACATTTTTGAGCGAGCGCGCACCAAGCAATTAAGTCACGAAGGGGTTAGTTGATGGCAAATAGTAGTTCGTAACAAACCGTTAGTTCATAGGCCAGTATTTAGTTCACAGGCCAACAGCTCATAAACCAATAGTTACCTGACAACAGATAAGCTAGTTAACGATCAACTCAGAAGGGATCTCGATGCCCATCTCTCGATAATAACGAGCAGCGCCTGGGTGAAGAGGAACAGGCAGACCTGCGATCCCTTTCTCGAGTGCCATTGCTTTGGTTGCTTTATGGATACCTTGTAGGAAAGGTAGGTTTTCATAGATAGCTTTGGTCAGCTGGTACACATCTTCTTCAGAGATGTCTTCACGAACCGCTAGAAAGTTAGGTTGGGCGATAGTGGTGATCGGCTTATCAACACCTGGGTAGGTGTTTGCTGGGATCTCATACTTGGTCCAGATATTGTAATCGCCGTTCGCTTGTTTGATCTGCGCATCGGTAAATGACAGGATTTGAATGTCTTCCCCCAAGGCAGCAAACGCTTGAGTTACTGCGCCAACCGGCACGCCAGCAGGTGTGTTCATGCCATCAATGGTGCCATTCTGTAGTGCACTGGCACTGCCGCCGTAACCCATAAAGGCGAGTTTAAATTGTTCTGGATCTACCGACAGGCCTTGCATGATCTGGCGTCCTGAGTTTTCAGTACCTGAGTTTTTCTTACCGATAGAGAATTTCTTACCGTTTAGATTTTCCAAATCGCTCACGGTGCCTGTTTTTGCTAAATCAGAGCGCACAATGAAGTGTTCTACGTTTTGCCATAACATAGACACAGAGCGAAGCTGTGTTTGTTGACCTGATTTCTCATATGGACCAAGCCCTTGCCACGCCCACGCACCATACAAACCTTGCAGAATGGCAAACTGTGCTTCGTTCTCGTTCAACAACTTTACGTTCTCACCCGAGCCCGCAGAACTAATAGCCGCCAAAGAAAAGTGCTGCTTAGGCGCAAGCTTAACTTTACTCAATGTCGCTAGAGCAACACCTACCGGATAGTAAGTCCCACCTGTTGAGGCCGTCGCTAAAATATAGCTGCGATCTTCTTCAGCTGACGCATTACTGATAAGGCCAAGAGAAGCCATTGCTAGCGCTAAAGTTTTAACCAGCTTTTTGTATTTCATTGTTACTCTCCATGTAGGGTTATTCACGTTATATTTTTGTTAACAACAATAGATAGCAAGCGTAATGCCAGTTTTTAACTATTTGTTTTAATTTACTTTTATTTTAAAACCTATTCAAAATAAGCCGTTTTTTGCTTATTCCCCTGTTATTAAGTAAGCCATTTTTGGCTTATCGGCTACCGGAATTAACACCTGTAGATCGGGAAGCAAGTCACACTATGTTGCAGTTGTGTGATCAATGTATGTAAATTGATAAATATGCAATGAGCCATTTATTGCTCATTAAAAATCAACAAGCACTGCGATGAAGCCGCTCTCTAAGGGTCAACATAGTCACTTCGATTTAACCCATAACGCACCATCTTTTGGTTCAATGTTCGACGAGGTAAATCCAAATCTTGCATCACGTCATTGATACGCCCTTTATAACGAACTAAGGCATCATGAATCACTTTCCTTTCAAAGCTCTGTACTTGAACCGCCAAAGGGATGCCCGCCGTTGTGGACTCTGTGACAGAATTGGGACGACACGCCAAAATATCCCCAACGGTCAAGCTTTCATCCAATGCAAAACGAATCGCAACATTACGCAGTTCACGCACATTGCCCGGCCACGCATACGAGAGCAGTGCATAGCGATCAGCCTCACTGGCTATACGTGTTTCGGAATTGGCTTCTTGGGTGAAGTGTTCAAACAAAAGTAAGGCATCTTCTTCACGCTCACTGAGTGGAGGCAAATGCAGCTGGGCAACATTCAAACGATAGAATAGATCTTGGCGAAAGTCGGGGTGATTCAGTAGATCGCTTTTCGAGGCAGAGACCACTCGTAGATCAACATGTTGTTGCTGATTCCCCCCCACGCGTTCGACGACATTATCTTGCAAGGTGCGCAGCACTTTTACCTGCATCGACAGCGGCATACTCTCTATTTCATCAAGGAACACTGTACCTTTGTCGGCAAATTCCAGCTTACCAATGCGTCGTTTGGCCGCACCAGTAAACGCTCCGGCTTCGTGTCCAAACAGCTCGCTTTCAAAGAGATTTTCTGGGATTGCGCCACAGTTGAGCGGAACAAACGGATGGGTTTTACGTTGGCTGAATTCATGTAAGCAAGAGGCGACCAGCTCTTTACCACAACCCGTTTCACCATAGATGATCACGTTGGTGTCTATGGAAGCGACTTTCTGGATTTGCTCGCGCAGTTCACACATCACTTTACTGCGACCGATCAGCACCTGTTCAATGCCCTTAAGGTTATCCAGATAGTTCTGACGACTGTTTCTGTCTTGGCCACTTTGATGTTTATCTACCGCTTCCGATACCGTTTGAGACAGACGCTCTGGGTCGAATGGCTTCTCAATGAAGTCATAGGCACCTTGCTGTAAGGCTTTCACCGCCATATCGACATCACCATGCCCAGTAATCAAAATAACAGGCACATCTGGCACAAGACCTTTGAAACGCCCTAGCAGATCAACACCATCAATATCAGGTAAACGAACATCGGTGATAATGGTTTGAAAATCACCCTGCTCTACGGCGTTTAACGCATCTTGTCCTACTTCAAATGCGGTGACATCGAAGCCCGCCAGCTGCAACCATTGGCTGGTTGCTTGACGCACAATCGCGTCATCTTCAATTAAAGCAATACGCTGCATAGTTTGGTTCCGCCACTCTACATCTGATTAATATCGTCCACGGTATGTAAAAAAACCTCAGACGAAAAGGAGCTAGCTCCCACTTTGAATAACACTCCTTTAACAGTTTAATAATGTTTGTTAGCTTCGATTTGTCTCACTCTCCATTCGCTTAAAAAGCAAACATAAAACCTTGTCAAACCACTAGCTCAAAGAGGCAAGCCACTAATTTTAAAGGGATTTGATCAGAAATGATGAATAACAATCGATATTGGTTATTCCTGTGTACCTGTTTATTGATTGGTTTGGTGCAGGTCACCACCAAGAATGGCATCAGCCAGTGGAAGCTTGAACAAGCCCAACGCTATGCCGAACAGCGCTTCCTTGGCTACATTGCCGAAGCAAGGCGAACCCTTAAGCGTTTCTATTATCTGCCCTACCTAGTAACCAATGATGAAACCAGTGTGCGCTTCATTGATGGTGAAGCCCGCCTAGAAAAACGCATTAAGAAGCAGCTAATTCAATTGGATAAAGCCGCCAACACCAAGGGCTGGTATCTGCTTTCTGGCGAAGGGGACTTGTTGGTATCGAGTGTTGAAAGAAGCAAACTGAGCAATAAGAACGCCAGTACAATTGTTTCGAAGATCCACCAACAAGGTGGTGCGATTTCAGTGGTGACAAAAAACAAAGGCGTGACACCCGATTACTTCATAGCGGCACCCGTATATCGAGCCTCTGATGTGGTTGGCATTGTCGCGGTGCAAATCGATTTGTCATTGTTAACCGATCAATGGTTTGCCGATGGTGAGGCGATACTGTTTCAGAACCCTCGCGATCAGTTCTTTCTCTCCAGTGACAACAGGTTGAGTGCCGATTGGTTCAATGACACCTTCAATTCTCAGCCCACAGCGACAAAACGTGAGCTGTATGACCAAACCCATATTCGCGTGTGGCGATTGCAAGATAAAGATTACCTAATTCAGTCCATCAAGTTAGACGATCTGAATTGGCGTTTAACCTACCTAACGCCATTAACCAGCCTCAACCAGACCACGAACTGGATCAGCTGGAGTGTGGCGGTTGGCTGTCTTTTCATTCTGTTACTGTTGGTTATTCTTTACCAAAGACGCCAGAAAAAGCTCAGCAATCTGAGAATCCAAAAGCTTATCGAAGAGTCTGAGAAACGACTGTCTGGGATGATCAATAAAACCCATGTTGGGTTAATACTGATCGATAAACACGGACGCATTCACGATATCAACCTGATGGCGAAGAACTACTTTTCACTATCTGATTCAATGATCAATAACATCAAGGCGTGGCAGTTATTTGAGGCAGGTAATCCGAATTCAACCACCTTGCAACTGCTCAAAAACTTAGAGCAGCATCAAGAGCTGGCCGAGATAACTAGCGTCGAAACCATGGCAAGACGCAGCGATGGCAGCTACTTCCCTGTTTTATTCTCTATTAGCGCCTTTCCTTGGCATGCGACGACTTACTACCTGTGTACCGTAATCGATATCAGCAAACGTAAGAAAGCCGAAATTGCGGTGCAAAACGCCAATAAAACGCTACAACTGCGGGTCGAAGAGCGAACTCAAGATCTAAAAGATGCGCAGCAAGAACTTGTCGAATCTAGCAAACTGGCTGCACTAGGGCGGATGTCGAGTGCGATTACTCATGAACTCAATCAGCCGCTTACTGGCCTAAAAACCCTACTTTCGAGTAACCAGTTGCTGATGGAAAGAGGCGAGACTAAGATGCTGAAAGCGAACATGGATCTGGTGATGAGCCTAATCGACCGAATGGCTAACATGACTAGCCAGCTGAAGTCATTCGCCTTCCAAAGACTTGAAAAGCCTTACCCAGTTTCACTGACAGACGCATTGCAAGAAACCCTGCGAATTCATCAAGCCGAACTGGAAAACGTCGATATTCGCGTGCGTGTCGCTTCCAATATTTCGATGGTAATGGGAGAAGAGGCGCGACTTCGTCAAGTGCTTGGTAACCTGCTTAGAAACGCTGTCGATGCCACGCAGAATCAGAAACCAGCAACCATTGTGATCAGCGCTCATACCGAGCAACAACGCGTGATCATCAAGGTTCAAGATAACGGTTGTGGTGTGTCTGAAGATCAACTCGAAACCATTTTCGAACCATTTCATACCAACAAAAAGATGGGCGAAGGCTTGGGGCTCGGGTTGGCTATCACAGCGAACAACGTGCGCGATATGCAAGGCACATTAATAGCGAAGAACAATTCAGACCAAGGCATGACATTTACGTTAACACTAAACAATAGCGATAGTGAGTAGTTACTTACACAGACCTTGAACTCCACATTCTATTGAAGCGCTAGAACTAAAAAACCGCCCACAGAGGGCGGTTTTGATTCACTTATTGGCGTGTGACTTATTCACTAATCCGTTAACGACTTACTCAGCTAACTGCTTCAACAACAGTTCTGTCGGGCGAACAATCGCGATGATAGATTCATCATAGATCTTCGCTGACTCAGACAGTATCGCTTGGTAGGCATTCGCATCTGATGCTCGAATTTTTTCACCCGCTTGTGCTTTAGCAATCAAGGTTAACGCCAAGTCTGCGACTTCCGCCGTTTTCTCTGCGACAACCACAGTATCTACCGAAGACACATTACCTGCAAAAACGGTCTCAGCCGCAAGTGCAGCCGCTTTTGCTTGATGATAATGCTCTGCAAGTTGCTCAAGCGCTTGTTGATTACCCGTCGCGACTTCATTGACCAAATCTTGCATCTCATACACGGCGTAGCTTTCTACTGGCAGCGCATCAACAAAGCGGTTTAAGCGCTCGTATTGGCTATATAAAGTGCCCTTAGGTTCAGTAGAATTCCACTTTTCCCAGTTACGTGCATAGTATTGAGCTGGCTCGGTGTATTTAGCTAGCACTCGCAGGTCGTGAATATCTTGGCCTTTTGCAATGCGCTTCAACAACATGTCAGCATCGGCGTGGTGACGCAGGCCTACCGACACTTCCGACCATGTATCCATCGCTTTCATGCGCTTGTACATGCTGCGTTCGTCAGTCAGTTCTGCATCCGACCAGAAACGCTCTGCAATTGCATAGCTGCGAGGCCATAGGTAATTTTCTACCGTGAGGCTGTCTTTGTTCTCTAGCCACATGGTGATCTCGCCGCCCAAGATAAGCTCTTTTTCTTTGTCGGTTAATTCTGCAGGGTAACCACCATTTGGTTCAGGAATCACGCTGCCTTCAACATCACTGCTCGCAATCACTTCACCTGTGGTTGGCCAACGCACGTTACCGACCAATTGGTAACTGCCTTCTGCAAAACCCTTTGGATTCAGGTTTAGGTTGAATTCGGTGTAAGACATGAAGTTATCGAAGTGGCCAACAAAGGTTTTACCCGGCACATAATTAAGGATGTAAATCTCTTCGCGAGACTTGCCGTTGTAATCACTGAATGCGCGGAAAGTGCCGTCTTTCGCTTCAATAATAGTCAGTGTTCCCTTACGTGGGCCGCCTTTTGAACGTGGCTTCTCCCATTGATACGTCACGAACTTTTCGCCGCTGTGCAGCTTATCGTCAACTGTGATGCCACTTGGCATTGGGTCATTGCGATAGTGGTAGCTAGTCGGCTGAGGTTGATCTAGGTAGTAACCTGTAGAAAGAATACCTGGGTAGCCCTCTTTCGCAGCACGACCAATGCTATCGTGCCCTTGCCAGCTTTGAATCACGATTGAAGTCGGCAGGTCTTTATGCCAAATCTCATCCCAACCGGTCATCTTCTTACCACGCTCTTCGAGCATCTTCTCAACTTTTACATTGAGGTAAGACTGCAGACCACGCTCGCCATCGATATTGTTCTCTTCAATGAACTGTTGGTGCTTTTCGCTGTTTTTCCATTGCGCATAGTTCGGCTCATCGCCACCGATATGAAAGTACTCATCAGGGAACAGCTCGGTCACTTCGTCAAACACGTCACCTAGCATCTCGTAGACTTCTGGGTTCAGTGGATCCATGAGAGGTTCAAACACGCCCCAGCCTCTTTCTTGCTCGTAGTTTTGCCCTTCACCGCCCGACATCAAACGCGGGTAAGCGTGAGCCACCGCAGAAGAGTGACCCGGAAGAGACACCTCTGGAATCACACGAATACCAAGGTTACGCGCGTATTCAACTAGGTAGCGAACCTGGTCTTTGGTGTAGTAATTACCATCAGCGGTTTCAGACCACAGACGCGGCCATGATTCGGTTTGAATGCGAATGCCTTGGTCGTCCCAGAAGTGCCAATGAAATACGTTCATCTTCGCCGACGCCATCGCATCTAACTGACGAATCAGCACATCGAATTCAATGAAGTGACGTGAAGTATCGTAAGAAACACCACGCCAGCGGAAGCGAGGCTCATCGACTATCGTAACGGCAGGAATATGGTAGCCAGTCGCAGTGGTCTCAACGAGCTGTAAAAGGGTTTCGATGCCGTGAATAGTGCCGTATGGGCTTGGAGAGCTCAGCGTGATTTGTTCACCCTGAGTGGTAATTTTGTAGGACTCTACAGAGTCGATGTTCTGTACTTCAGACTTTGGCGCCGCGTCGATATCAATGATCAGGTTCGCTTGGTCTGCACTATCCACCTGCCAATTTAAAATCGGCACACCCGTCTGACGCTCAAGGCGATCAATAAATCGTTTCGCCGTGTATTCAACGCGATCAGAATTAAAGCCTTTGATGTAAACCTTGAAGTTACCGTCGACCTTCACTTGCCCAGCTTTCAGCTCGACCGTTTGTGGGTACGGCATTAAATTTAGATCGGTATTTGGAGCCATTGCTAACGCCATTGGGGACACTACTGAACCTGAAATCAATAGGGATAATATAGTTTTTTTCATTATTAGTTTTCCTATATAAATATGGTTCTGTTTTGTTTATCGGAGGCGATTCACAAAACAGAACCATCAGCCACTGCTGTTGCTCGTTATCTCTGATTCGAAAGCTTGTTCTCACTAGTTAAAAAAAATTGTTGCGAGCTTCAAGCTTATCGTTAGGTCAAAAACTTATTGCTCGTTAACAAGAGCGACCGCTTCACGAACCAATACTGCAATCTCATCCCATTGCTCGTTCTCGATCATCTTTGGCGACACCATCCAAGTACCACCACAGCACACCACGCGATCCACTGCTAAGTAGTCATTCACGTTGTGTTTACCGATACCGCCCGTTGGCATTAAAGACACATCAACGTATGGCGCTAGCAGAGACTTCACCATGTTGATGCCACCAGACGCTTCTGCAGGGAAGAACTTCAAGAAGTTAAGACCAAGCTCTAGCGCTTGCTCAACTTGGCTTGGGTTGTTTACGCCCGGAACGATTGGCATGCCTATTTCTTGGCAACGTTTTACGGTGTTTGGATTCAGGCCCGGAGCCACGATGAATTCACTGCCCGACTCTTTCGCAAGGTCGATCTGCGCTGGCGTTAATACTGTGCCGGCACCGATACACATTTCTGGATACGCATCGCGCATCGCACGAATCGCGTCTGCTGCCGCTTCAGTACGGAATGTGACTTCAGCAACTGGTAGGCCGTTTTCTACCAACACTTTTGCCAGTGGAATCGCGTGTTCAACCTTGTTGATTTGGATAACAGGGATAACTTTGAATTGCTTAAGTTTGTTGATCATTTCTTGAGACATAATAATTCCGCTTTTTATTTTATTTTTTAATCAGTTGGCTCATAGCGCTCACGGGGATGATCGCGCCAGAGTATTGAATAACGATTGAAGCCAGTTGGTGGCCAAGTTCGGCTGCGTCGGTGGTGCTCTCGCCAGTAAGACGCGCAGCTAAATAACCCGCGGCGAATGAATCGCCCGCCGCGCAGGTGTCGACCACGTTAGAAACACGCATCGCTGAAACATAATTCTCAACAATGTTGCCCTGTTCAACTTGAACAATCTTGCATGGCTCACAGCCACGTTTGATGACGATCTCTTGGCAACCCAAACGGATACAACGTTGTTGAACGCTCTCTGAGTTCCCCCAGACAAGCAGATCGTCGTCTTCGGTAATCAAGGCGATGTCCACCAGCGGCAGTAACTTGGCATACCAATGTTGAGCTTGCTCGGTGCTCCAAAGTTGCGGGCGATAGTTATTGTCAAAAATCACCTTACCGCCTTGGTTTGAGAACACGCTAATCGCTTTGAATAGGCGCTCGCGAGAGGCATCATCCAAGATCGCGATACTGATACCGCTGATGTAAACCGCGTCGACTTGCTTCTCTGTCAGCGCGATTTCAAGCTTATTCAGGTCGTCAGTTTGAAAGTAAGATTTTACTGCCGCGTCATTGCGCCAATAGTGGAAATGTCGCTCACCCGTTTCGTCCGTTTCTACCATGTACAAACCGGGCAACTTGTTTGGAATACGTTCAACGAAATTGGTTTGAATGCCTTCTAGTTGCCAGCTATCAATCATGTTTTGAGACAGTTCATCGCTACCCAAACCAGTCGCGTAATGAACAGACAGGTTTTGATGTTGGGTTAAGCGAGAAAGGTAAAGCGCGGTATTGAGCGTGTCACCGCCAAATTTTTTGGTTAATGGAGAGCCGCTTATTTCGACCATACATTCGCCGAAGAAAGCAATATTGAAATGAGAAGATGCAGGCATAGCCGATCCTAAAATAGAGAGATATATGTGGGAGAAGGCCCTGCCACTAAGCAGGACCTGAATTAAGCAAACCAGTTGTGGAGACTAGGTTTAGCTTGTTTGATTTGCAGGACGTTGAGGTGCCGCTTCTTCTTCAAGTACGCCAGTCTCAGACATTTCCATCTCCATCAGAGCACGCTCGTCATCAAGAATCGCTTTTGCCATTTCAGGTGTTACTTGGTTAGCCGGAGTCACTAGGCTCACAACCACACCTGCCGTTAGAGCAAGCAGACATGATGGGATAACTGGGTTGCCCCAGAAGGCTGTGTAGTCAGCGTTTAACATTACTACGAATGAAGCTACAGAAGCACCCGCTAGTGTTGCAAGCGCACCTTGCCAGTTGTAGCGTTTCCAGAATTTACCCAACATACCGCACACAAACATGCCCGACATAACCGTTGAAATCATCTTAGTGATGTAGCCAATGATGTCGTTTGACGTCAGTGCGAACAGTAGTGCGAAGCCAATCACCACAACCAAAGCTAGACGAGAGTAGTTCAACATTGATTCTTTGTTTGGTACGCGGCCTGTGAACATCACGTACACGTCACGCAGTAGGATAGATACACCGGCAATCGCATCTGAGCTTGCACTCGACATGGTTGCTGATAGACCTGCGATAAGAACAATCATGCCTACGCCAACAGGTAGTACCGTCGCTGCAATGTAAGGGAACGAGAAGTTCGGGTTATCCAGCGTTGGGTCAATAGCGTGTGCCGCCATACCTATGATTGCTGGAATAATAGAGAAGAAAAGGTACAACACACCAGAAGCCACGAAAGAGCGACGGATAGTTGAAACATCTTTACCAGAGTAGATACGCTGGCGGAATGAAGGTGTTGCAAGTACGCCCACACCGATAACCACAGCCAGAGAAACAGCAGGCAGAATGCCCAGTTTATCGATTGCTAAAAAGCTTGTAGCAGCAGGGTCCATCGCAGCGTAAAGGTTGTCCATGCCACCAATGTGATCAACAGACATTACCGCCATTAGGATGAAGCCAGCAAAAAGGATGATTGCTTGAATCGTATCGGTCCATACAACTGCTGTGTAACCACCGATAACAACGTAGATAGTGAAAGCTGCAGCAATAATAATTTTCGCAAGGTTAAGGTCGATGTCTGCAATCCACGCTAGGTACATGCCGCCACCTAGAATGTGCGCACCTAACCAACCGATTGACGCGATAAAGATAAGTAGGCCAACCACGTTTTTTACGATTCGGTTAGCGCCAACGTAATAAGCCAGCTCTTCACTCATGGTCATGAAGTTCAGTTTACGAACCGGAGCAAACCAAAGTGCAAGCAATAGGATGCCGACAGCACCGCCTATTCCGTACAGAGCACCCGCCCAACCATTTGCGTAGCCGAAGCCAACCGCGCCCATACTTGAACCCGTGCCGACCATAGTCGCAACTGTTGTACCAAGTACTAAGAATAATGGCAGGCCACGGCCGCCTAATAAGAAATCTTCGCCAGATTTTTGATTACGCGAGACAAACCAGCCTAACCAAATTAAAAAACATACGTACACGCCGAAGCCTGTAAGAAAAAGTGTGCTGTTCATTTGACACCTCTCAGTGAAATATTAAGTTCATTCTTGAACTTTATTTATGATTCATTCATTTTTATATTTCATATAATTACTTCATTGATTTTATCTATTTTAATTAAAGTAATTTTTATAAATGTAGGGTGAGAGTATTAAAGGATAATAACAGGGATGACTAACCCCTAATACTCTCTAAGTAGGTATTTGTGATTAGGTTATTACTAAACGCGATCCGCGCGGTAGCAAGTCACATCTACTTCAACCTTCACGTCTACAACTAGGTCGCAAACCATGCAGATACGAGCCGGTGGGTTAGCACCGAAGAACTCTTTGAATACCTTATTAAAAGATTGGAAGTAACGAGAATCCGTTAGTACAACCTTTACGTGCATTACGTCTTCTAGGCCGTAGCCCGCTTCAGTCATGATATCGACACAGTTTTGGATCGCTAGACGAGACTGGTCAACAATGCCACCCTCTACCACTTCACCATCTGTCATCGGTGTCTGGCCAGAAACGTATAGGAAACCACCCGCTTCAGTTGCGCGTGCAAATGGTAAATGTTGTCCGCCTGTACCTGTACCGCCTTCAACACCGTAACGTTTAATAGTCATTTTTTAACTCCACTTCTTTATAGATAATATTGGTTCTTTACCAAAATATTTAAATTAATTCGTCGTTTTCTTATTACTGTATATTTAATAAAATAATTAAATTCTAGTTACGGTAAATAAAAACGCCTGAACGATTATTTTTTACTTTTCCTTTTTGGTAAGTTAACTCACCATTTACAAATACACTTTCTATTCCCTCAGCAACTGAAATAGGATTTTCAAATGTTGCTGTGTCTTTAATATTCTTTGGATCAAATAAAACTAAATCGGCAAATGCGTCTTGGCGAATCTCACCTCTTCCCGCGAGGTTGTAACGCTTCGCAGACATTCCGGTCATTTTGTGAATCGCTTCTGGCAGCGCGAACAGTTTTTCATCTCGGCAGTAATGGCCTAAGACTTTCGGGAAAGTGCCCCACAATCTTGGATGTGGATGCGGGTCATTGGGTAAACCATCAGAACCAACCATGGTCAGTTTGTATTTCAATACTCGCTTTACGTCGTTCTCATCCATGCAGTGGTAAACCGCACCTGCTGGTTGAAGCGCTTTTGCTGCGTCCATCAAGGGTAGGTTCATCTCATCAGCAATCTGCTTAAGCGTTTTGCCTGCATGTTCTGGCTTTGCTTTAGACCAAGTGATGAAGATATCGAAATCGTCTGTCACCTGTTTCAGATCTAATGTCGAAGAGCTCGCTGAATATGGGTAGCAGTCGCAAGACACATCTTGGTGCTCAGAAACCTTGTCCATCAAATCAAGTACTTCAACGGTTCTGCCCCAGTTACCTGCACCTGCACATTTAAGATGAGAGATAACAACGGGCACTTTCGCGTATTGGCCGGTCTCAAACGCTTCTTCCATCGCGCTTAAGATCTCTTCGAATTCGGTACGCATATGCGTGGTATAGATGCCGCCATGGCTAGAAAGCACTTTTGCTAACTGCATTACTTCATTAGCGTTGGCCTGTTTCGCGCTTGCGTAAGCCAAACCTGAACTCAAACCCAGTGCACCTTGCTCCATCGCTAAATCAAGGTTGGTTTGCATTGCTGCAATTTCTTCTTCGCTTGCGGTGCGTTGTAGGTCGTCCATCACTTGGTTACGTAGTGTGGTGTGGCCAACTAACGCTGCTACGTTCACCGCTGGTTGCGCTTGCTCTACAGCTTGTGCATACGCGGCAAAGGTTGGGTATTTGAAATCAGCCTGCGCGCCTAATAGGTTCATTGGATCTGGTGGATCGCCCGCCAAAACCGTTGGCGATGCGCTAATACCACAATTGCCAACAATTACGGTTGTCACACCTTGGCTGATCTTAGGTAGGCAGTCTGGGTAACGAATTACATTCGTATCGTCGTGTGTGTGTACATCGATGAATCCAGGAGCCAATGCTAAGCCAGCTCCCTCAACCAACTGGCTACAATCTTCATGATCGATTTTGCCAATTTCGGCGATTTTTCCATCTCGGATTGCTACATCGGCACAAAACGATTGTTCGCCGGTGCCATCAAACACCTCTACATTTTTAATTATCGTATCGAACAACATTTCTCACTCTCTCAATCCACTTTGTTGATGGCGTTATATTAGAAATCCAGCCGATTATTTTCAGTGACAAAAAACACATAATATTTTAATTTGTGTGATAGTTTCTATCACAAAGCACATTACAGATATATTTAAACATTAAATAACAACCACTTAAATCATGTTAGGAATCAGCAATGAAACATAACCCTGCACAAAAAGATGTTATAAAGTATCAAAAAGATAGTTTCATCTTGACTGAAAAAGGCCAAAAAGGGAGAGCAATATCACAATCTGAGAACGGTATTTATCGATTGATTGATGAAGACATTTCGCTTCCGGTAGCAATTATCAAACAATCAGCGTTGACCAATAACCTGAATTGGATGCAATCATTCGCCGATCATCACCAGGTTAAATTGTCGCCACACGGCAAAACATCGATGACACCTGATTTCTTCCGTCAACAGCTAGAAAATGGTGCTTGGGGAATTACCGTTGCGACACCTGCACAAGCAGAAATTGCAGCAATGGCAGGTGCAAAAAGAATCATCATGGCTAACCAATTGGTGGGTAAAACCAACATGGCGATCATCGAACAGCTTATTAGTGAGTTCGACGTTGATTTCTATTGCTGTGTGGATTCGTCAGTCAACGTGCAGCAACTCAACCAATATTTCTCCAACAAAAAGCAGACGCTAAAAGTTCTAATCGAGTTTGGTGTTCCGGGTGGCCGTTGTGGTTGTCGTTCACCTCAAGAAGTTCTAGAGCTAGCGCAAACTATCCAAGATTCGCCTGCGCTTTCGCTAGCGGGTATTGAGGTATACGAGGGTGTGATTCATGGCGACAATGCCGAGCAAGACATTCGTACCTTCTTAAACCAAGCGCTCACTTCGGTCGAAAGCCTCGCATCAGACGGCTTAATTACCGGTCAACCTATCATTACGGGCGCAGGTTCGGCTTGGTATGACGTGGTGGCAGAATGTTTGGCGAACCTAACTGATTACTTAGCGATTATCCGCCCAGGTTGTTATGCCATTCAAGATACTGGGATCTATCTCGATGCCCAAAGCAAGGTGTTGCAACGTGCCCAAGTAAACCAAGGTTACGCGTGTGAATTGGGTGGTGATTTAGAGTCGGCACTTGAGGTTTGGGCGTATGTTATCTCTCGTCCGGAGCCAACCAAACTGGTGATCGGGCTAGGTAAGCGTGATGTGGCCTTCGATGCAGGTTTACCTATTGCCGAGCGCGGCTATCACAATGGTGAAGCTATCTCAGTGAAAGGTCTGACTGCTACCGCGGTAATGGATCAGCATACTTTTGTTGAAACGGACGGCTCTGCTGAGATTGAAGTGGGCGACATGATTGCGTTTTCAACCTCACACCCATGTTTAACCTTCGATAAGTGGCGTTACATTGCTATCAGCGATGACGACTATCAGGTAACAAACTGGGTAGAGACCTGCTTCTAGCTCGATTTTTCAATAAGCTAGAATCAGCGAAGCAATCAGATATACTAACGGGGCTAAGCCTTAGCCCCATCAACAAAGGATCAGGATTCTTGAGTTTAGAAGTAGATATCATTTCACAGATAACCGAGCGTTTTCCCGCTCTTCGTGATGCAGAGAAAAAAGTCGCTAAGCTGATCATGGACGACATTGATTTTGCAGCCAATGCCAGTATCACAGAGCTTGCTGAAGGTGCTCAAGTCAGTGAAGCCACGATTACCCGTTTTGCTAAGGCGATCGGCTGTAACAACGTGCGTGATATGAAAATCAAGCTTGCTCAAACCCTAACCGTCGGCCAGCGCTTTATTCTTGAACCGGTAAACCAAACGGGCTATCAAGGTATCTACGAATCGATCAAGCAGAGCCTAGACATCAACCGCACTCTATTCAAAGAGCAAGACGTAGAAACCGCGGTGAGTTGGTTGCACAACGCCAGACAGATCATTGCTATCGGCATGGGTGGCGGCTCGACCATCGCCTCTCAAGAGCTGCAACACAGACTGTTTCGCTTAGGTTACCCAGTGGTGTCGTACAACGATGGCTTGATGTCACGCATGGTTGCTGCCACGGCAGATGCCAACGATGTGATGGTGATGATTTCCGCGACAGGTTTTACGCCAGTGATCACCGAAACCGCCGAACTAGCAAAGCAGTATGGCCTTAAGATCATCGCGATTACCCCGCAAGACACGCCACTGGCAAAGATTGCCAATATTGTTTTGCCAATCAAACACATGGAAACCGACTTCATCTACAAACCATCAGCATCTCGCTACGCAATGCTGGCATTGGTGGACGTGCTTTCGATGGGTATGGCGGTCAATCATAAGAACCGCTCGCGCGATAAACTGCGTCGCTTGAAGGTTGCACTCGATTCTTACCGAGGTGGTGGCGACCGACAACCTCTCGGTGATTAAACGTTACCGAAACCAAGCTTCTCGCAGCTAAATCAAAATAGAATCTGAATGAAAAAGCCCCGCAGTATTCACTCAATCGAGTCGATACTGCGGGGCTTTTTAGTTGTGGATTTGCTAGAAATTACTCGCCTGAGTCAATTGAAGTTAAAATGAACTCGACTCGTTCCTCAACAGATAACTTAGGCACTTCCACCAGCTGATAACCAAACTGGGTATAGGCTACGACCATTTTTTCGTAAGTGGCGATCGCTTCATCTAAATCTTGCTTGCGCTCTTGGTCATTGATGAAAATCGAATCCCATGGCGGGAAGATAAATACCTTGGCGTTGTATGCGAGTTCATTACAGCTGCTCAGCAAGAATTCGGGAACGGGTAACGTTTCTAGCAAGCTGTAACCGTATGAATCCACAATGCTTCTATCAAAGAAAACGAGTTGCTCACTTGCCTCAAACACTTGGTAATTGGCTAACTCTTCTCGCACCATCTCATCACGAAAAGCCACTTTGTCTAACCATGGTAAGGCGTGACCTTGTTGCTCAACTTGATGCTGAATCACTTTACGCCCAACTTCTGATGCGCAGCTATAGCCCTTGCTTTTCAAAGCGTCGATGACCGAGGTTTTGCCCGATCCCGGCCCACCGGTAAATACGATTAGATTGTTCAAATAGACCTCTTCAAAGGGGGAAAATAACGAATTGAACGTTAACGAAACTCAAGTTAACGAAACTCAAGTTAACGAATCAAGGACAGAATGGACTTAAATTCTGGTGCGCGGCAATCTTTCACTAGCTCATATAAGCTCATTTCTAATCCCGTAATTTGGACACCAGCGTCACGCAAACGGCTGATAGCCAGTTTCTTATTCAATGCTGTTCGTGAACTAATGCAATCACCAACGACCTGAACCTTGTAGTCAAGTTCCAACAAACCCATTGCGGTTTGATAAACACAAATATGAGCCTCAATGCCACACACCAACCACGTATCCACATCTTTAGCTTGCACTGCCTCAACAAACTTGGGCTCGTTACACGCGTTGAACGTAAATTTTGCTATCGGCTTAGAGTCACTCAATAGGTCATTCAGCTCACTAACGGTTGCCCCCAACTTCTCTGGATTCTGCTCCAAGCTCACAATAGGAAGGCCTAAAACCTGAGCTCCCTCAATCAGCTTTCCACAGTTAGAAATCAGTGTATCGCTCTCATCAACAAGGCGTGCGAGCTTGCCCTGAACGTCCACAACCACCAAGCCTGTCTTATGTTTCGTTACCATGTGTATTCCTTGTTTTAGCAGCCTAACTCAATAAGCAATCTGATTAGTATTTTTTCTACTATGTAATGATTTAGCTTACAAAGCCATACAGTAATAGGTATGAGACTACGGAATAATACTCACCAACGGTCGAAAGGCCGAAAACAAAAATAATTGATACTGCATGACATTAAAGAGTGAGTAAGAACAATGAACAAATTCGCGAAATCAGCATTAGCACTGGGTTTAATCAGCGCGGTTTCTCTTCCAGCTTTAGCCGCAGGTACTGACGGCGGTGCGTACATCGGTGGTGGCCTTGGTGTGTACCAAGATTCTGATACAGACGGTCAAGGCAACCTAGACTCAGACGGCATGGGTTACAACCTATATGGTGGCTACCAGTTCAACCGTATTGTTGGTGTTGAACTTGGCTACAACGATTACTCAGACTACAAACAGGGCACTGCAAAAGTGTCTCCAACGTCTGTTTCTGTATCTGCAAACCTAGGTTACACGTTCGACAACACGATTCGCCCGTTCGTATTGGCAGGTTTAAGTTCTGTTGACCTAAATGCAAATAAGAGTGCTGGTTACGCTGATGACAGCGGTACAGGCTTCCACTTTGGTGTTGGTGTTGAATACACGCCAATCGAAAACCTGACACTGCGCCTAATTTCACAAGCTGATGCTGTGAGCGTAGAAAACTACTACGGTCCATTCAAAACCGAAGATAAAACACTGGCATTCAGCAGTGTTAGCCTAGGTGGTTCATACAACTTCTAATGTGATTGAACCACATAGGATAAGCTAAACATACTAATTCACTTTGCTGTTCCACCTTGTCATGAAGGTCACTCAGTAAAGTGAATTTTTTGTTTCTACACGCCTATCGCGTCATTTCACTTTAACCAGTTATCGCTCATCACCACCCAATTGAGCTTTGTGCGTTGATATTAGAGCTTTCTTGGTAGCGAGACTAAAATAAAGGAATAAGAGACGCAGGAAAACAAACCTATGAATCTACCAAGCTTAAACATGTCGATAAACAAACTGCCCTTTGTGTTGGCTGTGTATTATCTGCTTGTCATCAACATCCCTCTCTCCCACGAGTTGTTTAGTATTGTTCAGGCATCTAAGTCTGAAAGCGTTGCGTTTCTTATATCCATCCCTATCTTCTTCCTTGCTGCCTTCAATTTTATCTTCCAAGTCTTCAACTGGCCGATATTCTCCAAGCCATTTTTTATCTTCTTACTCATCACCTCAACACTCGTCAGCTACAGCATGTTCAATTACGGCATCTATGTCGATTATGGGATGATAGAGAACGTCTTCGAAACCAATAGTGGCGAAGCAGCAAGCTATGTAAGTACCCACTCCATCTTGTGGTTATTCGCGATGGGTATTGTCCCGTCACTGCTGCTACTGTTTACCAAGCTTAAGCGAGAATCATGGAAAGATTTCTTTGTCTGGAAGTCGATTGGATTGCTCTCTTCATTGATTGTTATCGCGATTATTGCAGGGCTGTTTTACAAAGATTATGTCTCGATTGGTCGCAATAACTCGCACATCAAAAAGATGATCATCCCAACCGAATGTGTGTCATCCGCAGTCAAATACATCAATAACACCTACATCAAAGAGCCTATCCCCTACCAAGAGCTAGGATTAGATGCGAAGCAAACACCGCAAGCTAAAGCGGCAACCAAACCGACCTTATTGGTGTTTGTGCTAGGTGAAACTGCGCGCGTGTATAACTACCAATATCATGGCTATGAGAAAGAAACGAACGCTCACACTCAGCCTTACAACCCGATATTTTTCTCTGATGTTCAGTCGTGCGGCACAGCCACTGCGGTTTCTGTGCCGTGTATGTTCTCGAACATGAATCGCAGCAACTACGACCGAGACAAGGCTTACAATCAAGATAACGTGGTCGACATCATGAACCGCGCGGGCATACACTCTATCTGGCGAGAACATGATGGTGGAGACAAGGCGGTTGCACACCGAATCAAAGAGATGACGCTAGTACCCAAAGACAGCGATCCGTTGTGCAATAACGATGTGTGCTACGACACAGCAATGTTAGAGAACTTCGAGCAAGATACTCAAGATCTCAACCAAGATAGCATCATTTTCTATCATATCGCCGGATCTCATGGCCCTACTTACTTTGAACGCTATCCAGAAGAACATAAGAAATTCACGCCTGATTGCGCTCGCGCCGATATTGAAAACTGCACCAAAGAGGAAGTGGTTAACACCTACGACAACACTATCTTGTACACGGATTTCTTCCTATCACAGGCGATGCAAAAGCTTGAGAAACTCACCGATAAATACAACGTGGCGTTGATGTACGTGTCCGATCACGGCGAGTCTCTAGGAGAAAATGGCGTCTACTTACACGGTATGCCTTACTCTCTAGCACCAAAGGAACAAACCCACGTTCCACTGATCTTTTGGATGTCGGATGGCTTTGCTGCCGAGAAAGGCATCAGTGACACGTGCTTGCGTAAAGCAGGAAAAGAGCAGAGCTTCTCACACGATAACCTGTTCGACTCTTTGCTCGGGCTGATGGACGTTCAAACCCAAGAATACCGAGAAAACCAAGACATTTTCGCACCGTGTCGTTAATTCTCTTCACTACTGATTTTAAAGGGGCTCATTGTATGAGCCCCTTTTGGTTTTCTATCTAGTCTAAAACTGTCGTTTTTGTTCAATACCTATCTCAGTTACTCGCCTACACTAGCTGTCATTGAAACGTGGCTCAGCTAATCAATTTATCTCATCGTCAATCGACGCACCTGAGAACCAGACAGCAGCCACGCACTCTACCGAATCGAAACAACAGGAATTAAAGCGATGTTAGACATCAAAAAAATCACAACACTGAGCGACTTAAGCGAACTTAAAACGGCTTACTTTGCTGATTCAACAGCACCACTTGATGGCATGTGGCACTTCGGTTTTGTGCCAATGTCTGACCATTACGGTTTTTACGAAAATGACAAGCTTGTGGGTTACTGCGTGTTGAATGGTGAAGGTTACTTACTTCAATTTTACCTAGCACCAACAGCCAGCGCGAACATTGCCGACTTGTTCACCTTGATCATCGAAAACAACAGCTCTGTGATTGGTGAAGTGAAAGGCGCATTCGTCAGCACCGCAGAGCCACAATACCTGTCACTGTGCATGGACAATACTGAGTCATTCAAAGTAAATGCGATGATGTACCGTCAAAACCAAGAAAGCGGCGCTAGCCGTCATTCAGGTCGTATTGAAGATATTAAAATGACGCTCACGACGGAAGAGCAACTCGATAAGCTTGTGGAATTTGCTTCATCAGCGATTGGCGCACCTAAAGAGTGGCTAACTGGCTACTACAGCAATTTAATTGCTCGCCAAGAGTTGTGGGGTTACTGGGAAAATGAAAGCGTTCTTGCCACGGGAGAGTGTCGTAAATTCGATGAGCACCAAACGCAGTTTGCAGACTTAGGGATGATTGTCGCGCAAGCAGAACGTGGCAAAGGGTTAGCAACGCGCGTGCTGAACTTTCTAACACAGCACGCTAACAGCCAAGGTTTGGAAGCGATGTGTTCAACAGAAAGCAGCAATATTGGCGCGCAGAAAGCGATCGCTCGTGCTGGTTTGTCATCGAAGAACCGAATCCTGCAGTTCGATTTTGATTAGGGTTCTACCCTAACGACTTGCTCGCGCCCGAGCGAAGCCAACTAAATAAAGCCCATAACTGTGACTCTATACATCCACAGTTATGGGTTCAGCTTTTGGTGGCTATCGATTTCATAGACAAAACTATCTTCCTCAACAATAGACACATATAGTTATTACAACGCTAACCTCAAATAGAATGTCGAATGATCAATTGGTTACAGTCTCCGAAATCCTCCGTTGTTGCTCAGTACATTGATTGCTATTGGCTAATCGAGAAGACGCCCGACGCCCAAACTCATCAATTTCCTAAGCTCAACCCTGATCCTTCAGCGCATTTGATTTTGTCTCCAAGCGACCAGCCTTATCACTACACGATAGAGCAGCAGGTCGATCAAGGCATTGGCTGTCATTTACTGCTACCACACCATAGAGCGATTGAACTGGATCACTCAAAGCCGTTTATTCATTTAGGTATCAAATTCCATGTTGGCGCCTTGTACTCGTTAAATATTCCAGACTGTCCGCATCCTAGCCTAGACAGTGTTAACCCTATCGATCTCGCGAGTTTGTTAGGTAATCCTAATGCCGAAGCAATGTCGCTGATCAAGCTCGCTCAAACCGACTTTGAGGCCTGTTGTCAGCAGTTGGATGAATTGCTGCTGCCTTGGTTATCGTCAGCTAAAACAGACAGGCACAGCGAACTCACCTGCAAAGTGTTAGAAGTGCTTGGTACAACACCCATTGCAGAGCTCGGCGACAAGCTGTTTTGCTCGCAGCGCACCTTAGAAAGAAGCTTCAACAAAGTAACAGGACTGACGTTAAAGCAGTGTCAGTCGATGAACAAACTCGAAGCGATGCTCGAATACCTTTATAAGCGAAACTTTGATGACATTGATTGGATAGATGTCGCCTATCAGTTTGGATTTAGCGATCAACCACACCTGATTCGATACCTTAAGAAAACCATTGGCCTAACGCCGAACACCTATGCCAAAGAAGGTGGCTTAACCATAGATGTATATGGTGGAGTGAGATCGGAATAACTCATTCTTTATCTATAACGCACATTCTTTCTACAGTGAATACTCTGTCTGTTGTGTCCCATTAGCCGCAAGTTTTATTGAGTTTAGATTTGCGACTAAATATACTGGAGACACCATCAGACGGAGGACAAAAATGAATAATAAAAACAAACATATAGTTTTAATTCATGGTCTATATATGCCTGCGTTGATCATGCAATATCTGGATAGAAACTTCAAAAAACGCGGCTTTCAAACTCACAAGTTTGCCTACAACTCGCTGCGCTTCCCTTCTGCCGCTAAGCGCCTCAATCGCTTCGTGAATGCACGCTTTGATGAGCACGATGAAGTCTATTTCTTTGGTCACTCACTCGGTGGCTTGCTGATTCGTCACTACTTTAAATTTTACCAACCCGACTTTGCCGACACCTGCATCATTACCGCGGGGACTCCACACAACGGCGCGACTATCGCTAAAACGCTGTCGAATCATGGTCTTGGGTTTATCTTTGGTTCGAGCAAGATGATCTTAAGCGATGGCTTGGGTGATTATGATATTGATGTACCGATTGGAGTGATTACTGGCACCTACGACGCAGGTGTAGGTCGCATTGTATTGGGCAGAAACCCAGGTGATGGCACGGTGACGCTTGAAGATGCGAACCTGCGGGGTGCAACAGACACCTGCGCCCTCAAACTCAACCACACCGCGCTTGTGTACTCTAAGGAAGTGGTCGCACTCTCAACTCAGTTCATCCAACACAGGGCTTTCAAGAGCGCTTCATAGCTTATTTACGTTAGCTTTCGCACATTTACTCCTGTATCGAGCTCTTGTTCTCTTATTTGTGATAGATAAAAACAAAAATACCACTCTGCAATGAGAGTGGTATTCAAGATTTATAACTGCAACTGAATACTTGTTATAAGCGATTCACTCGTGTTGGTAAGAACACCTCACCCAACATGCATCGCACCGAACCACCACCAATATCTTCAATCGTTTTCACGTTAAATGGTAACAGCTTACCGTGTGTCGAAAGTTGCGCGAGTTGAGCAGGAGAAAACGCATCGTAAGCCGATTGAGACATAGCAATCACCTTGTCGCCATTCACGGTTTCCAACTGTAGGATGTTGCCACAGAATCGGTTCATCTGATCGATTGAGATAGAGATAACCTGCTTATCTTTAGCAAGTGACTTCACCACAAAACGGCGTTCAAACTCTGGGATCACTTCATCACAGATCACGCAGAAGTTATCACCAATCGCCATCATCACATTGGTGTGGTAAATCGGCTGACCAGACGGCAGTGCTGTTTGGAATGACACCACGCGAGAATAACCAATGCGCTTTGCATAGTCTTCTAACACTTCACGGTCACAACGCTGAGAAAGCGCCGCGTAGATGGTCTTATTGATATGGTCGATCACCATCACGCCCGTGCTCTCTAGATAAGAACCTTGAGCAATGTAAGATTCTAGAGACTCACTGTGATTGACAATGCGACCAGATGCTTCAAGCGCTTCAATAAGGGCATTTGGCTTCACTTCATTTTGACGATTTTCACACGCCATAGGGAACGTAAATAAGCTTCCGTCACCGCAGGTGCTGAACCAATTATTAGGGAAAACCGCATCTGGCGTTTCCACACCAAGTTCTGGGTAATCAAACTCTACAACCTGCACACCTTCTTTACGCAATGAAGCGACCATCGCCTTAAATTCGGCCATCGTTTCTACTTTCACCTCAGCTTCGGTCAGATTAACTCTGTGCTGAAATTCGTTATCACGTGCTGTTTCTTCGTTAAATTTAAACTCTTTTGGTGGCACCATAACAACGCAATTGGCGTTTTGAACATTAGTGATATGAAGTGATTTTTTGTGTAGGTTTAACATTTCAACCGTCCCTATCTTTTATTTACTTCAGAATTGTAAACAACTTGTTACGACAAGATTCACTGAAAAGAATATTGATTTGAATATTTGTCCCAAACAATTACTGCAGATCTTAGATTAATCGGTAATTTTTACTGCAAGATAACAGCACATCAGAAAGAACCAACTGTATGCATATTCGTTAAGTCACTTTATGGATAAATATTCTGATTCCATTTTCTCGCCCATCACGAGTTTTGATTACAATTCAATCCATTTAACGTTAGGATTATCACCGTTGCATAACAATCAATTACGTTTGAAATCAGCTTAACTTTTCCTGTCTAATTCAATCTAAAATAAGCGTCATGAAAGACACTCTTTGGACCTTTCCTGCATCGCTTAGACAAAGTTTTAGTGTTTTAAAGCCAAGTGCCTAAATAGGCGCTAGAACAAAATCCATCGAATGATTTAATACTGATAAGAACCCATGGGCGCTTATATAATTTCAAACTAAGACAGTTAAATTTCAAATCAAGACTATAAAAACAAAGCTGCACCAACGATGCAGTCGCTTATAGATGCACTAGTTTATAAAGGGAAATCTATGTACAAGAAATTTGAAGGCTTTACTGAAGCCTTTCCAAAGGGAGAGCCGATACAACCTCCTACTGGCATACTGGCATTCTGCCGCCATTACACTCGAGGTTTCGAAAAACCATTGATTTTGCTCGGGTTGATGAGCATGACCATCGCGATCATCGAAGTCGCGCTGTTCGGTTACATGGGGCAATTGGTCGACTGGCTATCAACAAGCAACCCAGACACTTTCTTAGCAGACAACGAATCGACATTGATGGGGCTCGGTATTCTGCTGTTGGTTGTGATGCCAATCTTGATCAGTGTTTACTCGCTATTGCTTCACCAAACTTTGCTGGGCAACTACCCAATGTCGATTCGTTGGTTAGCACACCGCTACCTTTTGAAGCAAAGCTTGTCCTTCTATCAAGATGACTTCGCCGGACGTGTCGCGACCAAAGTGATGCAAACCTCGCTTGCAGTGCGCGAAACTGTGACCAAGATGGTCGATGTGTTTGTCTACGTGACGGTTTACTTCACGGCGATGCTGTTCATGCTTGCTGAATCAGATTGGCGCTTGATGGCTCCGATGCTGATTTGGCTATTCGTTTACATCGGTATTCAACTGCACTTCGTGCCAAAGCTAAAAGACGTGTCTTCAGAGCAAGCGGATGCTCGTTCACTGATGACAGGTCGTATTGTTGATAGCTACACCAACATCGCGACGGTGAAATTGTTCTCACACAGTAAAAGAGAAACCGAATACGCCGAAGAAGGCATGGAAGGCTTCCTAGATACTGTGCACCGCCAAATGCGCTTGGTAACCGGCTTCAACATCTGCGTGGAATTCGCTAACTATCTATTGGTGTTCAGCATTGCGGGTATCTCTATCTACCTATGGCTAGATAGCGCAATCACCGTGGGTGCAATCGCGATTGCGGTCAGCTTGGCTCTGCGTATTAACGGCATGTCGAAATGGATCATGTGGGAAATTGGTGGTCTGTTTGAGAACCTTGGTACCGTGATTGACGGCATTAAAACTCTGTCTAAGCCTATTGCTATTGAAGACAAGAAAGACGCGAAGCCTCTGGAGGTTCCACAAGGCGGTATCAACTTCGACAATGTAAGCTTTAACTACGGTGAGAATAAGGGGGTGATCAACAACCTAAACCTCAACATCAAACCGGGTGAAAAAGTGGGCTTGGTTGGCCGTTCAGGTGCAGGTAAATCGACCCTAGTTAACTTACTTTTGCGTTTCCACGATGTAGAAAGTGGCCGCATCCTGATTGATGACCAAGAGATCTCGAGCGTTACTCAAGATTCTCTGCGTAGCAACATTGGTATGGTGACCCAAGATACTTCACTGCTGCACCGTTCGATCAAAGACAACATTCTTTACGGTCGACCAGAGGCATCAGACGAAGAAGTATACGCGGCGACTAAACAGGCACACGCGCATGAGTTTATCGAAACGCTAACCGACCCGTTTGGCAACGTTGGTTACGATGCTCAAGTGGGTGAACGTGGCGTAAAGCTTTCTGGTGGTCAGCGTCAACGTGTGGCTATCTCACGTGTTCTTCTAAAGAATGCTCCATTACTTGTTCTCGATGAAGCAACTTCTGCACTCGATTCTGAGGTAGAGGCAGCGATTCAAGAGAGCTTGATTGAGCTAATGGAAGGCAAAACGGTTATTGCGATTGCACACCGCCTGTCGACCATCGCAGCGATGGATCGCCTGATCGTGCTTGATGCCGGCAATATCGTAGAAGAAGGCACGCACCAAGAGCTGATTAACCAGAATGGTATTTATGCGCAGCTATGGAATCACCAAACCGGTGGCTTCATTGCCGATGACCTTGAGCAAGCCACGAGCGCTTAATTTTTGTGCTATTTTAAAAGTGCGGCGTGATTCACATCAATTTGTTTATTAGCGGTAAATTACACGTGGCAGAATGTTATGTCGTAATTATATAATGACATTAACACCAAAGACGCCTCGCTTGCGCGTTCTGGAATAAGGCTAGACTTCGGGGGGAGGCTAGCCTTTTTTATGCCTGCTATTTGGTGCTCTTTGCTAGCTGTCCGATAAACTTCATCGATCCTTTTGTTTTTTTCTTGGCGTTTTTTTCTTAAAATGCGCGCAATATTCTTTCTAGAGATCAACCATGAACAAAAGTGTCTTAACTAACGTTATCGCGTTAGCGCTGCTTGCTGGCGGCTATGCGACAGCAAACCAATACTTGCTTTATGCAGGCCTATTCGCCTTTTCTGGTGCCATCACCAACTGGCTTGCGATTCACATGTTGTTCGAGAAAGTACCCGGCCTATACGGTTCTGGAGTGATTCCAGCGCGCTTTGAAGAGTTCAAGGCAGCCATCAAGCAACTGATGATGGAGCAATTCTTTACAGAAAGTAACATCGACCGCTTCCTAAGCAGCGAGATGACAGGAAAGTCGCTCAATCTAGAGCCTGTGATTCAGAAGATCGACTTTAACCCTGCATTCGACTCACTGGTGCATGTTATCGAGAACTCTCAGTTTGGCGGTATGTTGGCAATGTTTGGTGGCACAGAAGCACTAGAGCCAATGAAAGCGCCGTTTGTTGAGAAGATGCAAGAATCTGTGATTGAAATCAGCAAGAGTGATTCTGTAAAAAATGCCATCAAAGACGAGCTAGAATCGCCTGCGATGATGGATGAAATCAAAGAAAACATTGAGGCGATCATCGATCAGCGCTTGAATGAACTAACACCTAAGCTGGTTAAAGAGATGGTTCAGACCATGATCAAGAAACACCTTGGCTGGCTTGTGGTTTGGGGCGGTGTATTCGGTGGTGTGATTGGCTTAATCTCTGCGGCCATTACGCTTTAAGGCGAACAAGTTTATCGGATTGCTCTTTATCTGACGCTCAACAAAAAATGGAAGCTTATTGCTTCCATTTTTTATATCTAAATCACGTTGGTAAGCGAAATTAGGCCACTATTTTAGAGTTGCCAACAACTCAGGGTTCACGCCGAAGCCCTTTTTATGCTCTTCAATCACCACTTCACTACGTGTCTGAATCACACCAGGCAAGGTGCCCAGCTTGGTGGCCATAAACGCTTGGTACGCCTTCATGTCTTTCACTCGAACCTTGATCATGGTGTCAAAGTCACCCGACAGTGAGTAGCACTCTTCCACCTCAGGCATCATTTCCACGGCTTGGGCAAATTTGTCGAAGATCGAAAAGCTAGTCTGATCGAGACGGATATGGATAAAGACTTGAACATCGAGTCCCAGCTTTTCTGAACAAAGCTCAGCATGATAGCCCGTGATGTAGCCCTCTTTCTCCAATCGCTTGAGTCTATCAGAGCAAGGTGACGTCGTAAGGTTGACCTGTTTTGCCAGTTCAACAACAGGTAAACGCCCTTTCATATGCAGAATTCTTAGTATCTCTTTATCGATACGATCGAGCTGATGCTGAGACATAACATTCCTTAAACATTCTAAATTCCGCTCAGTATATTCCATACCAAGTGCAATCGAAGAAAACCTCGCTCACACATTTAAAAACTAAATGCACGGATGATATTCACGCCAGATATAAACACATACAAATAGATAAGAACCCTTATAAATCAAACTCTGGTTATTAACAAATTATTATAGAAATGACCCGATTAACAAATAAGTTGAGCCGGAAACGAAAGAAAGGATATAGGCCAAAGTGAATAATATAATTATCAAAGAGAAAGGATGACTCTATTATGAAAACGCAAGAACTCGCATATAAACCTTACGGTATTGGTTCATGGACACACGTAACGGTATCAAAAGATGTTGCTCAGGCACTAGCAAATGAATACTCAAACTATGGTTGGGATGTGAAGATTGATGGCGACGCCATTGTTGCCGAGCTAGCACTCAAAGCCGCATAGAAACGCAAAAACCTCCTAAAACGGAGGTTTTTTGATCTAAGTTAGTGAGCGCTTACTGTAAGTTAAGCTAAACCAATTTGGGGTACAGTACTTCCTGTTTCGCAACGACAATTGCACGTGCGGCAGAAGTGCTGAGTTTCCATATCGTAGTACAGGTTTCCACTAAATAGTTTTGACGTCCATTGCATCATACGGCCAGAAGCTGTCTCGGGCTCTGATTCACAACGTTTCATTATAGACTTATGTAGTGTTGTTTTTTTACATCCTTTGCAATAGAGATCAGGCATACCTTTGTCCTATAGGTCTTTAGTGGTTACTGACAATTGACACATCATGTCCAATTCGGTTCCACAATTCACCGAGCTAATGACAAAAGTGAGCGCCAAGTTCAAAAAATAGCCATTTTTCTGTTTTATTTTTTGACATCACACGCCACCAACAAGACAGACCTTTCATTTCTCGCTCAAGATCCTTCGCTTTCGATTTACATTGTAAACCCCCATTTCAATATCAGAAAACCTCGAATAAACTTAATTTGAAATAAGACAAAGGTCGTACTCACATAAAAAAATAGAGTCACCGAAGTGACTCTATTGTTCATGTCTTTTGCTAATTCATTGGTATTTTTACAATGTAAATTAGTCTAGCTCAACAAGGTTCTTCTCGAACTCAGCGTGTTGCTTCTTAACTTCGTCTTCTGGCTCGCCAGTGATTAGGCTCACGATAACGATAGAGATAGTTGATAGGATGATTCCCGGTACGATTTCGTAAACATCGAACCAACCGCCCGTGAACTGTTTCCAAAGTACAATCGTAACACCACCAACAACGATACCCGCTAGAGCGCCGTTACGGTTCATACGAGACCAGTATAGGCTCAATACGATAGCTGGGCCGAATGCAGCACCAAAACCAGCCCATGCGTAAGACACAAGGCCAAGTACTGAACTGTCTGGCGTCATCGCTAGTACAAGTGCAATAAGAGAGATTAGGATAACCGCGAAACGGCCTACACGAACAATCTCTTCTGACGTAGCGTCTTTCTTCAGAACTTGCTTATACAAATCTTCTGCCATTGCAGATGAAGAAACAAGAAGTTGTGAATCCGCAGTACTCATGATTGCCGCTAGGATTGCAGCAAGTAAGATACCTGCGATTACTGGGTGGAACATCGCGTTCACAAGAAGCATGAAGATCTTCTCGCCATCGTCTAGCTTAGGCGCGCCAGAGTTAGTCACGTAGATTAGACCAACAAGACCTACTAGCATTGCACCAACCATAGACAGAGCAGACCATACCACCGCGATACGACGCGCTGTTGTTAGGTCTTTGTTGCTACGTGTTGCTTTGAAACGAGCAAGGATGTGTGGCTGACCGAAGTAACCTAGACCCCATGCCGCTAGCGAGATGATCGCGATAGCAGAAAGTGGCTCACCTTTCACATCATTCCATAGCGTGAGAAGCTCTGGGTTGATGTTGTGAAGATCAGTCGATAGCTGACCAAGACCACCGTTCATCGCTGCGATTGGTACAATCAATAGCGCAGCAGACATCAGCAGACCTTGAACCAAATCCGTCCAAGATACCGCAAGGAAACCACCAAATAGCGTGTAAGAAACCACACATACTGTACCGATGATTACCGCTGTTGTGTAATCTAGGCCGAATACTGTTTCAAACAATTTACCACCTGCTACCAAGCCAGAACTTGTGTAGAAAAGGAAGAATAAAAGGATAAAGAAAGCAGAAATTGTTTGGATCAGCTTAGAATTATCATTGAAACGACGAGATAGGAACTCAGGTAGCGTCAGTGACTCTGTTGTAATGCTGTAAGTACGCAGACGCTTAGCACTGATTAACCAGTTCGCCCAAGTACCAACTAGCAGGCCACCAGCAAGCCAGAATGCTTCAAAACCAGCAGCATAAGCGTAACCCGGTAGACCAAGTAGTAGCCAACCACTCATGTCTGATGCACCAGCAGAAAGTGCAGCAGGCCATGGGCCTAGCGAACGACCACCTAGGAAGTAGTCTGTCGAGCTAGAAGTACGTTTGTAAGCAATAACACCGATTGCCAGCATCATAATTAGATACGCAATGAACGTCGTCGTTATTGCAAAACTGTTTTCTATCATTTGATAGTCCTCATTTGTAAAAAGCCTTCCATACCTAATTCAATGCAAGACACTCACCGTAAAGGCAAGCGAGTGCATTGAGTTAGGTATTGAGGCTCCAAGGCACTATGAGTTAAATCCAAAGATGGTGAAACCAACAATGGAGAAAACAAAAGTGCTTAGAGCCAATGTTACTGAAGGTTAGTGAGCTTCGCTTCCAAGTTCGAGCAAGGTCGCGTTACCGCCCACGGCTGTTATATTTATAGTTCGCGTACGCTCGGTAATGAAACGCAGCGATAAGTGTGGATCGTGAGCAACATGCATTGCTGTCAGATCCGTTTCAGCTACTAAACTGACGATGGCACCGTCACGCTTAGCAAGTTGTAAATTGATAGCTTGAGCCGTTTGTGAGTTACCTACGTAACCTGCGCTACGTACATCGCAAGACAGCAGCTGTTGAGCCGCGTCGTACGAAGCAACCTGCACCAAGTTCGTCGGTAAATTCGCTTGTTTCGCTGCATCAGCGATCAAGGTGTTGAACTGCACGTCATCACTGCACAATTGAACGCTGTTACCTGCCAATAGTGCTGCAGTAATCATCGCTGTTGCAGTTTGCAGTGCCGGCAGCTTCTCTTCGCAATCATCAACAATCACCAAAGCCACACCGCGGCCTGCGGCATACAGCTCATTGGTTTCGCCCGTTGGACCCGCCATTAGGTGATGCTCAGAAAGCAGCGCAGACGCTTGCTCTAGGTGATAAGTTGCCACTGCCGCCAAAGACGTAGATTGGCTTTCGATCTCTGATTTGAATGCAAGTACCTGAGCACTCTTATGATCAAAGTCGGTAAGATTCCATTGTTCCCACGCTAACAAAGCATCAGAAAAACCTGTCACTTGATGAACCATGATACTGCTCCTTATGCCTTGTCTTGTGATTGAGAAAAATGAACATCAGTAAAGCGGTATAGGTAGTGAGGACCACCCGCTTTAGGGCCAGTACCCGACAAACCTTGACCGCCGAATGGTTGAACACCAACAACAGCGCCCACTTGGTCACGGTTGATGTAGCAGTTACCCACACGAATGTGTTTCTCGATCCAACGGTAAGTTGTTTCGTTACGGCTGTGGATACCCATAGTTAGACCAAAACCGGTTTGGTTAATTTGGTCTACTACTTGTGTCAACTCACTCGCTTTGAAGCGAACGATATGCAGTACAGGACCAAACTGCTCTTCTTTCAAACAGCTGATGTCATCGATTTCAAATGCACTTGGTGGAACAAAGTCACCATGTTCACAATCCGCTCCTAGAGAAAGTTGAGCCACTTTCTTCTGGGTCTTAGTCATATTTTCTAGGTGCGTCATCAACTTCTGCTTCGCGTTTTGGTCGATAACTGGGCCCACATCCGTTTTATGAAGATGTGGAATACCAACGCTTAGCTCATCCATCGCACCGTGAATTAGTCCAATCACGCGATCTGCAATGTCTTCTTGAATGTAAAGCACACGTAGCGCAGAACAACGTTGACCTGCTGAAGCAAAGGCAGAACGAATCACATCACGAACCACTTGTTCAGGCAGTGCAGTACTGTCGACGATCATCGCGTTCTGACCACCGGTTTCCGCGATAAACGGTACTGGTTTAGCGTTGCGGCTTGCTAGTGACACGTTAATGCGTTGTGCAGTCGGTGTTGACCCCGTAAAGGCAACGCCCGCAATCGCATCATGACTGGTTAGCGCACTGCCGATCTCAGCGCCACGACCCGGTAGTAACTGAATCGTGCCAGCAGGGAAACCCGCTTCATTCATCAATTCCACTGCGCGAGCTGCAATTAAGCTTGTTTGCTCTGCAGGTTTCGCCACAACCGTGTTACCCGCCACTAGTGCAGCTGCAATTTGGCCAAGGAAGATCGCCAATGGGAAGTTCCAAGGGCTGATACAAACGAATACACCACGACCTTGTCGCGAAGCGATTCGAGTTAGACCATCAAAGCCTTTTAGCTCAAAACCTTGTAGGTTGTTCGCTTGTTTTGCGTAGTAACGACAGAAGTCGACCGCTTCACGCACTTCATCAATGCTGTCGTGAATTGTCTTACCCGCTTCTTGATGACAAATTGCCACCAGCTCAGCCAGGTTTTCTTCCATCAGATCCGCCAACTTCTCAAGCGCAGCGGCTTTGGTTTCAACCGATGTCGCATTCCAATCAGCAAATGCGGCGTCTGCACCAGTGATCGCTGCGGAAACATGATCAAGGTTTGCAAAAGCCACCTGACCCACGCTAATACGACGATCGTAAGGTGCTGTTACTTGTTCAACATTCTGATCAGCCTTGATCATGCTTTCGGCAAGAGATTCGCCGTTGATCACAGGTCCAGCAGTCCATTGATTGTTCAAAAAGCCTTTTACTTGCTCTTCAAACTGATGCGCTTCGCTCTCGATATCAATGTTCACACCGTATGAGTTCTTACGCTCAGGGAATACCGCTGGCGGCAGAGGAATCTTAGTGTTGTTCAACGTATCGAATGCCAAAAGCATGTCGACTGGATGCTGTGTTAGCTCTGCTACAGGGCAACGAGCATCAACCAAACGGTGTACAAACGAGCTGTTTGCGCCGTTTTCTAGCAAGCGACGTACTAGGTATGGCAGTAGATCTTTGTGGCTGCCAACCGGTGCGTAGATACGTACCGACTGTTGGTAAGCTTCCATCGCATGGTTGTAAAGCGAGTCACCCATGCCGTGTAAGCGTTGGAATTCAAAGTCTTTATGATCTGTCATCACTGCAATAGCGGAAACCGTATGAGCATTGTGGCTAGCAAACTGCGGGAAGATATTGCCACGAACACTTGGGCTCAATAGATAACGCGCACACGCTAGGTAGGCTACATCAGTCGCTTCTTTGCGAGTGTAAACAGGGTAGTTATCGAAACCAGCTTGTTGTGACCATTTGATCTCACTATCCCAGTAAGCACCTTTAACTAGGCGAAGTGGGATTAAGTCACCCTGCTCTTTTGCTAGGCGGTTTAGCCAAACTAGAACCGGTAACGCACGCTTTGAATACGCTTGAATAACCAGACCAAACTTGCCCCAGCCTTTCACTAGCTCGCTGCGATACAGTTTTTCGAATAACTTAAGCGAAAGCTCTAGGCGATCCGCTTCTTCTGCATCAATCGTGATCGCAACATCAAGCTCAATCGCACGGCGCAGTAACTGCTCTAGCGTGTCGCATAGCTCAGTCAGTACGCGGTCTTCATTCGCCACTTCATAACGTGGGTGAAGCGCAGAAAGCTTGATAGAAACAGACGGTGCTGGGCTAGATTTTGAAGAGACGTATGTGTCTCGACCTACGGCTTCAATCGCCATTAGGTAATCTTTGAAGTATTTGTTTGCGTCAGCAGTGGTCAGTGCCGCTTCACCTAGCATGTCGTATGAGTAGGTAAAACCTTTATCACGCATAGACTTACCGTTCTTTTGCGCTTCAGCAATGCTGCGGCCAAGAACGAATTGGTGACCCATGACCTTCATTGCTTGGTGCATCGCTTTACGAATTACCGGCTCAGAAAGCTTGTTCACTAAACGGTTAACCGCTTGACCTGCACTCTGCTCTTTAGATGAAAGCCCAACCACCTTACCCGTTAGCATTAATCCCCAAGTAGATGCGTTGACAAACACTGAGTCAGAATTCTTTAGGTGAGATTTCCAATCCGCAACGCTTAGCTTGTCGCGAATCAGTGCATCAGCCGTTGCTGAATCAGGAATACGCATCAAGGCTTCCGCCAGACACATCAGCAAGATGCCCTCTTGAGTATCTAAGCTGTATTCAAGCAACAGTGCATCGATCATCTGGATAGAAGTCTTATCCGCACGGATAGCTTCGATCAAAGAAGTCGTTTTGTCTGTGATTTGCTGCTTTTCAGACTCAGAAGGGGTAGCTAGTGGCAGAAGTTGCTCTAGCCATTGGGTTTCATCCACCATATATAATGGTGAGATAAGCGACCATAGATCATCAAGCGACTGCTCGTTGAATTCTGGCTTTAACACATCAGTAGCTGTAAACATGCGTTTTCCTTAATCTCACACCCGGAATTAGCCCGGGATCTCTACAATGGCTGCAGTGTATTTAGAGTATATAAGGATTACTTGTCAAAAACTCCGAGTTTTTTGCTAAAAACTCGCTTTATTAACAAAACAAACACAACGTCACATATGAAACTTTAAAATAATATGCCGTTTTGTTTCACTATTTAACAGAAATTTTCTTTTTGTATTGGGATGGAGACATGCCTTGAAGGCGTGAAAAGGTGTGAGTAAAAGAGGATTGACCGGAGAAACCAGCCAGTTCTGCGACCTGACCAAGGCTAAGGTTACCCTGTTCAATTAAACGGCGAGAACGATCGATACGCTTACCAAGAACATACTGGTGAGGGGTAATGCCCATTTGCTCTTTGAACAGCATATGGAACTGGCTTTCGCCCAAGAACACGCTGCCCGCAAGCTGCGCGACGGAGATCTTATTTGCTAAATGCTGTTCTATGTAGCGATCCAACGCTTCAAGATCAAAGCGTGAATCTTTGATTGAGGTTTCAAATGCCGAGATGTGTCTTTGCATCAACGCAATCACCGTATCATTGCACGCACGGCTTAATAACAGATCATCAGGACTGGCCTGCATCTCTTGCACCAACATATGGATAAGCTTTTGAATTTGCGCATCTAATTGGAAGTAGACGTTCGATGATTCTAACTGGTTAATCTTCTCTAGCATCAGAGGGTCATCATCGGTTGGCATAGGCATGTTGAGCACGAGAATATCCGACTGACCAACCACTCCGCCGAAAGCATGATCAGAGCGAGCCGTGACTACGCAGCCTTGCCCCGGACCGACAAGATTACCTTTACCGCTCACTTCAAATTCCGCCTGACCTTTTAGCCCAATAACCACCTGCGAATAGTGATGCTCGTGGCAATTCATATGCGATGGCAAAGTAATGATCTCCGCAGGACGAGGGCCAGTAAGGCCTAGCGGGGACAGGTCTAGGTTTGGAAAAGGTAACGGTTTTGGCATAACAGCAAAATATTCAGGTCGACATAGTAAGAATAATACTCTGAAATCTGCATAAGATGAATTTGTAAATGATCATGAGAGTCATTTCCTCACCTTTAGCAAAAGATCATTATCGCGATCGTCTTGATCATGCCTCCGGAAAGATGATCAAGAGCGTACAAACTACGGGCATTGTAAAACCAATCGTTCCGGCGAATTTAGGGGCTTCACAAGCAATCACACGAACACGAACACGAAAAACATTTTACAGGCTTCTACGACATGGTGGGTAATGTATGGGAATGGACAACCGTTCAGAAAGGCCTAGCGAAAGGTGGCGCGTGGAGCTTCTCTCCTGAAGAAGCAAAAGTGTTTAACGAACTGTACGTACCGCCTTCAACGGCAGCGAACTATCTAGGATTCCGAGTAGTACGAGAGCTGTAGGCTCCCAGTCATAGGCTCAGAACCCCAAATATTTACTCTAGGTTCTCAATTATCACATTGAGCAACATTTATAGGGGAATTCCCCCCTTATGCATAAGCACTCCTAGGAGTAGATTCGTCGATAGAGTAGTAAGTCACTCTGGGTATCAAATTGATGCCTCAGTTTAATTTACCTGACCCTCGTAAATTAGACTGAAAATCTTCTACATGTCGACAAGGCATATCTTGTCTTTAGCCAGCCCCTCTTCAGGCTGGCTTTTTTTTGCCTGATTATCACCCTTTATGCCCATCGATTCTCCGTGATTGACACAGTTAATCAACAGTCCGTTTAACTGTCAGTCACCCCTTATTTTTCGTACTCTAATTGCCATTGCAGCGCTATAAGAAACTGATATTATTGCAACATCGCAACACACGAGATAAAACCTTGCCAGATCCACTCAACTCCATACATCGTTCTTTATTCGAACAACTTCCAGGCTGCTGGGGCTGCAAAGATACTGACTCGGTCTTCGTGTACGCCAACCTTGCTTACAACCAATTGATTGGCTTAAAACCCAATGAGACTTGTACTGGCTTGACCGACTTCGACATGCCCAGTCAAACCACGGAGTGCGCACAAGATTTCAGGGCTCAAGATAAACATGTGATGGATACACGCAGTACCCTTAAGATTCTCGATATTCACCCCTATCCAGACGGACGCTGGCACGCCCATATCTTTACCAAAACCCCTTGGCTTGATGATGACGACAACGTCCAAGGCACCATCTTCTATGGCCAAGAGCTTACCGATACCGCGATCTTAGAGGTTGGTCATTGGGTTTGTCAGGCCACAGGAACAAAAGGCGATCAGGCATCGCTTGCGGGGTCAGAGCCGCGCGTGTCTAAGCTGCAAAAGCGGCTGACTTCGAGAGAATCAGAGGTACTGTTCTTACTGCTTTTCGGCAAGAAACCACAGTACATCGCGTCGACGTTAAACATTTCAATCAAAACGGTCGAAGGTCATGTCGCCAGATTGAAACAGAAGTTTGATGCACGCAGTAAAAGCCAATTGATTGAGTATGCATTGGATTCAGGATTGGGCTCAGTGATCCCAGAAACTCTGCTCAAAAAACAGATCTCTGTTGTTCTTCACAGTGACTGATTGACTGTTCAGCTGAAAATGCAGACAAAAAAATGCCGTTGATTTGATCAGTCTAATCAACGGCATTTTTGGATCTGTTAAGCAGCTAAGCGATCAAGCAGCCTAAGGCGCTAGGCGATCAATATCCCAACTGTTGTCTTGGCGTGAGAACAAGAAACGGTCGTGCAAGCGGTGTTCACCACCCTGCCAGAACTCAATACTATCCACACGAACTCGGAAGCCACCCCAGAAAGAAGGCACAGGAATCTCGCCTTTGGCAAACTTCTGTTTAAGCTCTAGATACTTACCTTCTAAAATCCCACGCGCTGAAATGCGGCTACTCTGCTTACTTGCAATCGCGGCCAATTGGCTCTCTTTTGGGCGTGACGAGAAGTACTTCATATTTTCCATAGCCGTCAGCTTTTCAGCCGTGCCCGTAATATGAACTTGTCGCTCAAGTGGATGCCAAGGAAAGTGCAAACTGATTTTGCTGTTGTGCTCAAGCTGGTGCGCTTTACGGCTACCTAGGTTGGTGTAAAAAACGAAACCGTCTTTATCCACATTCTTCAGCAGAACAATGCGTTGGAATGGCTGACCATTTTCATCAACCGTAGCAACTGTCATGGCAGTAGGGTCCGTCAACTTCGCTTCAATGGCTTGCTCTAGCCATAAATTGAATTGCTCAATCGGGTCTGCGGCCAAGTCTTTACGTCTCAATCCACCCTTAGCGTATTCGCGACGAATATCTGTCAGTTCCATTTGCTTGCTCCTTTAAATTTTTTTGTGATTTTGCGCCGTAATCCTTTGAAAAACAAGTCTAAGCCATGGTTTTGTCTCACAGAAGGTGCTCTGTGTTAACAAGATCTCGGTACTCTCTCCATCATATTGATAATCTTTATACAAACCGATGACAAGCTGAGATCCGAGTGACCAAAATACTGCCTAACCTAATGACACCCTTTGTTTTATTCTCATTGTTATTGGGAGCTGCAGGGCTGACCGCAACCCACTTTATGGCAGTGCAATTCCAAGAAAAAATCGTCACTCAGCAACTCGATGAAGCAGCAAGTAAAGCCAATCTACAAATCGACTCTGAATTGGATAAATTCAAACAGATCCCGGATTTGCTCAGCCATGACCCGCGCTTGCTCTCTTATTTTGACTCAACACAACGAGCAGACAAGATTTCCGCTGCGCAGCTCAATCAATTGCTATTTGAATGGTCGAATCAAAGCCAAGCCGACACCATCTATATTCACGATCCGAACGGTACTGTGGTCGCTTCCAGTAATTACCAAAAGCCTCGCACTTTTGTGGGTGAGAACTTCTCGTTTCGTCCCTACTTTGCTTCTGCCATTCAAGGTAACAACACACAATATGTCGCGCTAGGCGCTCGTTCGAACGTACGCGGTTATTTTCTGTCTTCACCTCTGTATATCGACAAGGAAATTGTTGGCGTTATCACCGTAAAAGTGAGCTTAGAAAATCTCGAAAACATCCTAACCAGCGACGATTTTGAGATCGTAGTACTCGACTCTAACCAAGTGGTCTTTCTATCAAGCCAAGCTCCATGGCTTTACCATTCATTGTTGCCACTAACTCAGCAACAACAAACGGATATCGCACTTCAACGCCAATACGGTCAAAGCGAAATTTCGATCATCGAAGCCTTTCGCTCTTCAAGCTCTCAATCAGAAACTAGCAACGCCAATCAATCTAGCAACCTTCAATCCAATGAAATCCGAAAAGAGCTCACCGCCAACCAGTTATTCAAGCTTGGTGCATTTAATCTTTACCCCGCTACCATCAGCAACAATCAGTACCAAGTTGTTGCCCTAAAAGAGACCAGAGCTGAACTTATTAAAATCTTGCAGATCGATGTCATCTTCGTGGTGATTTACAGCTTGGTGATGCTCATCGCTTGGTCGTGGCGCCAGACTTATCTCGCGAAAGTGGCGTTGACCCGACTCAACCAAAACCTAGAACAAACCGTAGATAAACGTACCCACTACTTGAAGCAATCCAATCAACAGCTGCAACAAACCCTTTTTCAATACCAAGAGTCGCAATCCAAGTTGAAACAGACAGAGCAAGAGCTGACACAAACCGCGAAATTAGCGGTACTCGGTGAGCTGTCAGCCAGCATTAACCACGAAATCAACCAACCGCTTGCAGCACTGCGAACCTACAGTGAAAACAGCTTAAAGCTACTGGAAATGGAACGAACCGATTTAGTGAAAAGCAATCTTGAGAAAATGATTGTCCTCAACAACACCATTACCGACATCATCGCGCGACTCAAAGTCTTTACTCGCAAGGTCACCAAACAAGAACATCATGTGGCGAACCTGCATCAAGCGGTCAATAACGCCACTAGCATTCTCAGTGCGCTGATGATCAAGCAAGGCATTACGCTAAGGCTAAGCACGGTGCCAGATGACATCAATATTGCGATTCATCCAACCGAACTCGAACAAGTACTAGTGAACCTGATTCACAACGCGACTCAAGCGCTGCAACATCAAGTTCTTGAACAGAAAATCTTGCAGGAGCAACAAAACCTGGAAAGCGTTGACCAACAGGCTAGCCCACAGATAGGCATCGAATGGCAACTGCATCATGACTCTTGTCAGCTGATCATTTGGGATAACGGAATTGGCATGCCGAACGATAAGCTAGAACAACTGTTCGACCCGTTTTTTACCACCAAACCGGAAGGTTTAGGGCTAGGGCTTTCAATATCGAAACGGATTATTGAAGCGTATCACGGCACGATCAGTGCGAACCGGTTAGAGCCTTCAGGCATGGTATTCTCGCTAAACATCCCGTTATATAACGATAAGCGCTAACACGCCGTTGTTATTGTTAACGGAAAACGAATTTCACATTACTGCTAATCTCACCTACAGCTAAGGAATCGGCTTTTGCACTCTATGCCTAAACTCTATTTTGTCGACGATGAACCCGCCATTCGAGACTCGGTAGAACAAGCCATGCTCATTGAAGGCATCGATATCGTCTGCTTTCCCAATGCTATTGAGGCATTAAAGAAAATAGATACCACGCAAGCCGGAATTGTCATCACCGATATTCACATGCCAGTGATGGATGGCATTCAATTAACGCAAAAATTACTGAGCCAAAACCCTCATTTTCAGGTCATCGTACTTACCGGACATGGTGACGTGCAAACCGCGGTATCCGCAATGAAAGCCGGCGCTTACGATTTTCTGGAAAAGCCATTTGTGGTCGATGCCCTACTCACTGCCGTTAAAAAAGCCGCAGATAAACTCGCACTGGTTGAAGAGAACAACCTATTGCGCAAAGAGTTGGCAATGCAAAATCAGGTTGGCCCAAAACTGATTGGTCAATCTCCATCAATGCAGGCATTGCGCCGAGAATTGATCACCCTAGATACCAAAACTAACCCACTTCTATTGTTTGTTGGTGATTTAGGGACGGGGAAAAGGGTCACTGCACAATACACCCATGATTTACACAGTCATCAAACCGCGGAGCTTTGCCCTGTCGCGGCGTTTAATTTGCCACGCAGTGACGAAGCGACATTCCATCAGTTTGTTTTGCAACTGTTCTTAAAGCATCAAGGTGGAACACTCTATATCCATGAAACAGAAGCGTTAACTTCGCAGCAATGGCTATGGTTAGCCGCTCTAAAACCCACTCTACTTCATGAAAACTCATGCAAGACCAATGCAACTTGTATCATTATCGCAACTACAGTAGTTCCTACTACAATTACAGGTGAACTACGCCGGTTTAATTTACTACCCTTGGCGCAAAGAACGGAAGATATTGGCTCTTTATTCAAACACTTTGCTCGTGGTGCAGCCAGTCGCTATCAACTGCCGCCACCCGTCATTACAGAAAAAGAGATTCAGCGACTCATTGCAACGCATTGGACGGAGAACATTCGTCAGCTTCGCCAACATGCTGAACTCAGAGTGCTGACTCAAATTAAGCAGCCGTCGCTCGACAGCGATACTGATGAGCAAAATGAACTCGATATGAGCATTGAAGAGCAACAACAGTCGTTGAACCAACGCACCGATAGCTTTGAACAAATTATCTTGATTGAGGCGCTACATCGCCATCAAGGTCGTTTAAAAGAGGTACAACAAGAGCTGCAGGTGTCGCGAAAAACACTGTATGACAAACTAAGAAAGCACCAACTCGATAAAACAGATTTCAAGAACCGATAAGTCTTAAAAAATATATAAATTCAAAGATTTAAATGAGCAAAATCTTAACATTTATCAAAAGTAAGAATACACTCAATAGGCTTGCACTTTTATTTAGCGAACAAGGACTGTTATGAGTCAGAAAAATTTCAGCAAATTGAACGAGACCGAGCTTGAGTATGTCGATGATAAAACAGCGGCACTACTCCTCAATACGCCCACCAGTGCGCGAATTATGTTGTGGGTGATCGTTCTGTTTTTTATTGCTGCTATTGGGTGGTCTGCATGGGCAGAGATCGACAAAGTTACCGTTGGCCAAGGCAAAGTGATCCCCTCCTCTCAGATCCAAGTGGTACAAAACCTTGAAGGTGGCTTGGTTAAAGAAATCTTAGTTAAAGAAGGCCAACGCGTTCAAAAAGGTCAACAACTGCTGTTAATCGATGACACACGATTCCGTTCTGACTTCCGCGAACGTGAACAACAAGTCGCGAACTTGACCGCCAACGTGTTAATGCTTTCCGCTTCCCTGACCAGTGTTGTCATCAATGAAGAATTCTCTGAAAAAGAATGGAAGAAAAGTGTCACTCTCGATTATGGCAAGCTTGCGTTCCCACCTAAATTCTATGAACTTCAACCTCAACTGGTTAATCGTCAAAAAGCAGAATACCGTCAAGATCTCAATAATCTGAGAAACCAGCTTTCCGTTTTTGATCAACAAGTTGAACAGAAACAGCAAGACCTAGTTGAGATTAAAGCGCGTGTTCGAAACCTAAAACAGAGCTACCAGTTTGCTCGCCAAGAACTGGATATCACCAAACCTCTCGCCGATGAAGGGGTGGTACCACGAATTGAATTACTTAAACTGCAAAGACAAGTGAACGACACTCGCCGAGAAATGACTTCGAGCGAGCTAAAAATTCCTCTTTTACGCTCAGCAATCAAAGAATCCATGCTCAGCCGTATTGACGCCGCACTGAACTTCCGCTCCGAACAACAAGAAAAACTCAATCAAGCCCAAGACAAGCTCTCTGCAATGACCGAATCTGCCGTTGGCCTAGAAGACAGAGTAAACCGTACCGTGGTGGTTTCTCCTGTGACAGGCACCGTTAAAACATTGGGTATTAATACTGTCGGCGGGGTTATCCAACCGGGTATGGACATCGTTGAGATTGTACCAACAGAAGACTCTCTATTGGTTGAAGCGAAAATCGCCCCGCAAGATATCGCGTTCCTACGCCCAGAATTGACTGCCATCGTTAAATTCAGTGCTTATGACTTCACTAAGTACGGTGGTCTAGAAGGCGTGTTAGAGCACATCAGTGCCGATACCACTCAAGATGAAGAAGGCAATAGCTTCTATATCGTGCGCGTGCGCACCGAAAAACACAATTTTGGACAGAACGAAGAGTTGCCAATCATTCCAGGTATGACCGCCTCTGTCGATATCATCACGGGTAAAAGAACCGTGCTTGAGTACATGTTGAAGCCACTATTAAGCGCTCAAAACAATGCACTAAAAGAGTAATGACGTTTGATGTTTGATAACGCCTTTCAATACACAGCAAATAGACAAGAGCAGAGGCTATGAAGTCTCGGATTTCGCTATTGCTGCTGGTCCTCACCTCTTTCACCTCTGTGGCGCTCAACAAGAGCGACCAACGGTGGATAGATGCAGTGACCAAAACCTACGGCGATAGAGCCGGAAAGCGAGTGGCAACATGGCGCTCAAATATGACGTCATACGACGGATTAAGTGAAAAAGAGAAGCTCAGGTCGGTGAACCAGTTCTTCAACCAGATGTACTTTGTCGATGACAACATACTGTGGGGAAAGAATGATTACTGGGCAACACCACTGGAATTTTTAGGCAGCAACGCCGGTGATTGTGAAGACTTCACAATCGCAAAATACTTCTCTTTGCTTGAACTGGGCGTCCCAGATAAGAAATTACGATTAGTGTACGTAAAAGCACTGGAACTAAACCAGTTCCACATGGTGTTGGCTTACTACTCAACACCGAGTGCAGAGCCATTAATTTTGGACAACTTAAACCCTGAAATTAAACGCGGTTCCAAACGCCCAGATCTACGACCAATTTACAGTTTTAACGGTAAAAACCTTTGGTTGATCAAGTCGGCAGCAGGCAGCGGCAAATTGGCAGGGAAATCTTCAAGATTGAGCTTATGGAACGACTTACGTTCACGTGAGCGCTCTCTAAAATTAAACAAACCCATTATCAATTACGATGAGTAGGTACAATGACTTTATATAAACAGCTTGTGGTCGGGATGGTTGCAGTGTTCATACTGCTGATGACGTCAGTTTTTATGATCGAATTCAATACCACCCGTGGATACTTAGAGGAGCAGCAACGCTCTGAGGTAAGTAATACCATTAATACTGTTGGACTGGCTCTCGCCCCTTACCTAGAAGAAAAGGACAAGGTGGCAGTGGAGTCTGTTATCAACGCCCTGTTTGATGGCAGTTCTTACTCAGTCGTTCGATTGATCTTTCTCGATAGCGGTGAAGACATTCTCCGCTCATACCCTGTAAAGCCAACTGGCGTACCAGAGTGGTTTACCAACCTAAACCTGTTCGAGCCTGTTCATGACCGCCGCGTGATCACCAGTGGCTGGATGCAATTGGCCGAGGTCGAGATAGTAAGTCACCCAGGCCCTGCCTACGATCAACTTTGGCAAGCATTCATCCGCTTACTGAGCATATTTGGCACGATCTTCTTGCTCGGTTTGGTGTCTATCTCTTGGATCCTTAAGCGCGCTTTACGCCCGCTCTCGTTGATCATTACCAAGATGGATCAGATCGCCAAGAATCAGTTTGGCGAACCTCTGGCTCGTCCAAAGACAAAAGATCTCACCTTGGTTGTCGATGGTATCAACCACATGTCGACTCAAGTTGAACTGGCATTTAAAAACCAAGCGAAAGAAGCTCAGAAGTTACGTGAAAGAGCATATATCGACCCTGTATCTCAGCTAGGTAACCGTGCTTACTACATGTCTCAGTTAACTCAATGGTTAGAGGAGTCGAGCTTAGGTGGTTTAGCGGTACTTAAAGCGGAGTTTATCAGTGAAGAGTACGATGAAAAGGGCTATCAAGAAGGTGATGCCTTGGTTCATCAACTGGCTGAACAGCTGCAAGCTTCAATTTCATCTCCAGATATCACCATCGCTCGTATTTCTAGTGACGAGTTCGGTTTCATCATGCCAAACATTGATGAGAGCGAACTGAAACTTGTCGCGAGCAGCATCGTAAACTGTATCCAGAGCCTAGGTTCAGACCCAACAGGCACTGCGAATCCACATATTGCTCTTGGTGTGACCTACAGCAACAAGCGTAAAACCAGTACTGAAATCATGTCGCTGGTGGATAACGCACTCTCAAGTGCCAAGGCGAATCGAGAACTTGCTTACGGCTACGTAACCGCAGACGATCACGGCGCAGTGATGGGCAAACAACAATGGCGTATGTTGGTTGAAGAAGCGATCATCAACGACCTCATTACCTTCCGTTTGCAGGCTGCAAACAATGCCTTTGGTAAAACGTATCACCAAGAGGTGTTCTCTGCGATTGAAAAAGATGGCGTGCGTTACGGTGCTAACCAGTATCTATACGCGCTAGAACAGCTTGAAATGAGCCACATTCTCGACCAATACGTTATTGAGAAGATGGTTGAAAAGCTCAATGCAAAAGAAGTAACCAGCCCTGTCGCTATTAACATTTCACCAAGCAGCATTTCTCAACCAAGCTTCATCCGTTGGATCGGTAAGACGCTTGAACAGAATGCTTCAATCGCTCACCTGTTGCACTTTGAGATTCCAGAAAACTGCTTCATCAACGTTCCGCACTACACGGCACTATTATGTAACACCATTCGCAACGCTGAAGCGGTGTTTGGTGTCGATAACTACGGACGTAACTTCCAATCACTGGATTACATCAACGAATACCGTCCAAGTTATGTGAAACTAGATTACCTGTTCACACATAACCTTGATGACGAAAAACAGAAGTTCACCTTAACGTCGATCTCTAGAACCGCTCACAACCTAGGCGTCACCACCATCGCGTCTCGAATAGAAACTCAGACTCAGCTAGATATCCTGTCTGATAACTACGTAGAAGTGTTCCAAGGCTTCATTGTTGATAAATAGTTGTAAGGGTTATATCACATGCAAGATCCACTATTGAACTCACTGATCTACGTTAGCCGGTATTACGGGTTAGCTAACTCGCCCGAAGCGTTGATCAATGGGCTACCACTATCTGATGGAAAGCTAACCCCTTTCCTATTCCCTCGTTCTGCTGAACGAGCAGGATTAGTGGCAAAAGAAAACCGTTCCGACTTAGAAAAGATCCCTCACCTGATTCTGCCTGCAGTTTTATTGCTTAAACAAGGTGAGGCGTGCGTTCTCAACAGTATCGATTTAGAGAAGCAAGAAGCGGAAATCATTACAGCGGAAAGCGGAATGGTGCCAATCATCATTCCCGTCGAAGAGCTGAAAGAACAATTCATCGGTCGCTACTTCTTGGTCAAGAAACAGTTCCGTTATGATGAACGTTCACCAGAGGTTCTAAAAACACGCAAAGGGCATTGGTTTTGGAGTACGATTTGGGAATCGAAAAACATCTACCGAGATGTGTTGATTGCCTCCATTCTGATCAACATCTTCGCGATAGCCGCGCCCATGTTTACACGCTTGGTGTACGACAAAGTCGTACCTAACCTCGCCTTTGAAACTTTGTGGGTGCTAGCGAGTGGTATCTTTGTCGTGTTCCTATTCGATTTGCTGCTCAAATTGATGCGAAGCTACTTCATTGACGTTGCTGGTAAGAAATCCGATATTCTCATTTCCTCCAAGCTGTTCAGTAAAGTACTGGGGATACGTATGGAAGCGAAACCTGCTTCTGTCGGTGCTTTCGCTAAAAACTTGCAAGAGTTCGAATCCATTCGTGAATTCTTTACCTCTGCAACCATTGGCTCGCTCATCGACCTCCCCTTCGCACTGATGTTCTTAGCGCTAATTTGGCTAATGGCTGGAAACCTTGTATTCGTTCCCGTTGCTGGCGTGGTCATTTTGATCGTCTATGCATTGCTAATCCAAGGCCCACTGCGCCGCACCATTGAAGAAGGATCTCGTCTTGCCTCGCAGAAGTATGCAAACTTGATTGAAAGTTTGGCGGGTCTAGAAACCGTTAAGCTATTCAGCGCGCAAAGCCAATTCCAATTCCGTTGGGAAGAAGCCGTGGCTCACATGGCGAATTGGAATATCAAAAGCCGACGCATCACAGACAGCATCCAAAACACCGCCGGTTTTGTTCAGCAGAGTACTAACGTAGGTATGATCATCTTTGGTGTGTACCTGATTGCGGAAGGTGAGCTTACGATGGGTGGCTTGATCGCTGCGACCATGCTGAGTGGCCGAGCGATTGGTCCTCTTGTTCAGTTATCTTTGCTTTCGACTCGTTACAACCAAGCGAAGTCATCAATGACTCTGATTGAGCAAGTGATGTCGATGCCTGATGAACAAGAAGAAGGTAAACGCTACATTCACCGTCCGATTATTCAGGGCCATATCGCGCTAGATAAAGTGACGTTTCACTACCCAGATTCACCCGTTGCTTCAATTAGAGACTTAACCCTCAATATTAGTCCAGGCGAGAAAGTGGCGATCATTGGTCGTATTGGTTCAGGTAAAACCACACTAGAACGTCTGATTATGGGCCTGTACAAGCCAACAGAAGGCCATGTACGCATTGATGACACCGATATGGAACAACTGCATCATGTCGACGTACGACGCAATATAGGCTGTGTGCCGCAAGACAGTAACTTGTTCTACGGTTCGGTAAGAGACAACATTACTTTAGGCCGCCCTTTGGTGGATGACCGTGACGTGATGGATGCAGCAAACCGTGCAGGGGTAACCGCGTTTACTCAACAAGATCCTGCAGGTTTGGAACGCCAAGTGGGTGAAGGTGGTGCTTTGCTGTCTGGTGGTCAACGTCAGTCAATTGCCATTGCTAGAGCCTTCCTTGGCCGTCCGCCAGTGTTGTTGATGGATGAGCCGACCAGTGCTATGGATAACCGTTCAGAGATGCACATCAAACACCAACTTAACCAATTGCTACCAAGCGAGACGTTAATTCTGATTACACACAAAACGTCGATGTTGGACATTGTCGATCGAGTGATCGTAATGGAGAAAGGCTGCATCATTGCAGATGGTCCTAAAGCACAGGTTCTTTCAGACCTTAAACAAGGCCGAGTGAGAGCCGTTAGTTAGAGCGCTCAAGCCACCTAAATAATTATCAGTAGAAACCAAAAGGGGGAGCATCAGCTCCCCTTTTTTATTTGTCAGTATCGGCACCTTAACCATACATCACTTATGTTCAACACAAAGCCTACAAAGCAATATCCTCTTGCTCCATCTTAAACGAACATTGGATCTCGTATTGGTTGAATGAGAAAACACTTCCGCCGTGGGTCCGCTTGGTTGTGACTGTCTCATCACCAAATTGAATCGTCACTCGGGTATACACTTTTTCGTGTACCTCTACAGTGCATTCAGCAAGGTTGGTTGCAAACTCCGCTTCGAGTGTATCTAGCTGCGACTTTGTGTTTTCTATTGCGAGGTTATTCTTCTCACGTTGCTGCTCTATTTCTAGGGCTTGCTCTTCGCTTCTCTCTGCTTTCGGGCGCTTCTTAAATTCTAACTCTTGGCGAATCACACCCATGGTTTGCTCTTGAGTGTGTTTATAAGTTTCCTTCAGCTCGGCTATCTTTTGGCGGTAACCATCGTAGCGCGCAAAACCATGTACCTTAGTTGCGGTGTCTCCCTCAACACCTAAGAAGACACATTCTACTTTTCCCCCAACTTTGGCTTCACCACCGCTTAGCGTGCCGTGTTTTTTCAAACTGTCCATCACGATAAGGTTGTTACCACAGCGAATGTCATTACTCATACTGTGTACACCAAGTCGAAGGTCGTTGGCCGTTTGTAGCTCAGCATTCTGTGCGTAGCTTGCTGTGATAGAGCCTTTACTGAATACCTTACAACTTTTTGGCTCACCCTCTTTGGTCGTGTGGCCGATAATGCCTTTCGCGACTTTGATATCCCCCTGAGCTTGCACTTCGGCCGATTCGATAAAGCCACCAACCGTAACACTTCCGGTCGCCTTGACGATCATCCCCGGCTCGATGTTGCCAGAGACGAAGACATTACCTTTAAATTTAACATGCCCAGTTGAGACATCGACGTTGCTGACACATAAGGCGTCATCCACTTCGATGGTTCGATCTTTAATGATGGGCAATCCAGGGTGTGAGGCGAGTAGTAAATTGGGATCTTCAGGGGAGATGTAGGTGCCCTTTCCTGGCTTGATTAAACTGTCTTGCCCAGGAAGCGGTGGGATAATTCGGCCTTGAACGGTAAAGCCAGCGATACCTTTGGTAGCGGGGGTACGTTTCATTAAGTGATCATTTTGACCAACGGTAATGGTTTGTCCCAAGTCTCGCATATCAATCTTGCCTTCGTCTTTGCTACGAGGCTTCAAGACTTGGCGAGTAATATCTTCAACCAAAGCGGCAAACTTAGCATCCTTACCTTTTACTGGTTGTGTCCCTTTAGCGACGGGCTGAGTAAACTTTTCGCCGGGCTTAAGTTTGCTACTCATCATCAGAACTTTTCTGAGCGCTAACTTATTTATTCCTTTTGTTATTTGAGCTTGAGATAAGCACTGAATGATGTCGCTACCACGCAGTGGGTGTCCATTGTAGGGACCAGTGACCACGAGGTTCGCCAACATCTCATCATCAGACAGTTCGACCGCAACAGTGGCATTTCGAACTTCGGCAATCAAGATTCCTTCATAAGCTTCACCCTTACCTTCTTTAGCAAGAGTAACGAAACGCAACACCTCTTCTTCGAAAAGAAAATAGTTTGATGCATTCAAAGCTTCCAAGGTTGGTGGCAGCGTCTTGTTATCAAAGCTTGCGTCAACCACAGTCCCGGTTGGCAGACATGCCATTACTTGTTGCTTGTCTTCCGACAATGTAACGATGTTATCCCACATTCGAATTGAGTATCCCTAATGACTCAGTTGTTATTCAGTCTATATAATTCATTCTGCGCTGAGTATCACATTATTAGAATAATCAGCGTCACATCACTTACTTTCGATTCTGCAAACATGACTCATAAATAAGACTTACACATTTTATGATCTGCTTCGCCTTTACAAATACATAGGAATATTTTTTCAGAATATTTCGTGCGATTGAATGTTGATTCGATGTAAGGCTAGATAGTAAAGGCGAATAGCTTTAGAAGATTAAAGGCTGTACTGGAGAGATAAAACAGAAATGATGTAACAGATAATCAGGGTAAAAACGGGTTTCAATATGGAGCTTCAGTTTACAGTGTAAATCCAATATTCTAATTTACACTGTAAATCTAATTTGTTGCGGTCAGTCTATTTAAATGATGGCTAGCCTATTTACACTGTAAATTTGCTAACAGAGCATCGACATCTTTACGAAACTGAATCTCTGCTTGTTTACGACCAACAAGATTAAACTGTTCAACACAAGTCCCCCACTCTTTCTGCTGAACAACCTTTGCGATGAGTAAGTCAGAAATACCTATGTTTCGATCGTTACTGAGTAGAATCAAGTTCAGTACGCTGAAGCTGATCGCATCATAACTGTTGCCACCGTTCACGTAATTTCTAACTAACTGAGTTTCAAACTCGCTAACAGTGTGAACACTCTTTGGCAGCAGCGCTCGTACCATATCGGTTTCAAGTGAAACCAAAGAACCTGAAACAAGAAAACAGTAGCTACGCTCGAAGTGATTTTGAACTTGGCTTATCCAGCCTTGAGAGTTTGAGTTAAGCGCCTTAACCATCAGAACCGAGTGACAGCCACTGGCCTGATCTCGCTGGTGGCCGATGTGCACAGCTTCAAATTCACTACCACGCCAAAAAGAAATCAATTCGCTGGTCGCGCCAAAACTTGTCGCGAGATAATCTGCTTGGCTGGTTTGCTGTGATAACTGAGCCAACATCCAACGGCCAATACCCAAACCTTGATGACGCGCTGAAACAGCAATGCGCATCACTCGAAGGCAACGACTGGTCGCCGCATGAGTACAGCCAAGTTGGTTTGCCAGTAATACTGGAGCAAGGTGACCTTGAGGCCTGCGTTTTCCAAGTTGAATTTGAGTAATCAACTCGCTGTCCAAACCACCCTCTTCCGTCACCAACATACAACCTAAACATTCACCTTGCTGCCAAGCGGCGTATAAACGGATTGCTGGATTGTTGAGAAACTGCATTAAGTCATTAGGCGAGGTCTGATAGTGCGCATCCACAAGAAGAGAAAAACATTGTTGTAGCTGCTCAGGATTAGCCAAGCATTCTGCTTTTGATAACTCGACTAAGTTTAATTTTTTGATTGCGTCAGCAGAAAAGCCATCGAGTTCATCAACCGCCGATTCAGTGACTGATGCGTCATTACCAAGTAGAAAGCAATCAAACAACCAAGCTTCTAGCGGATCGTTGCTATTCCAACGAATCGGTTGTTCGAGCTTAAAGCCTTTCCACCCCGGACGATGCTCAGAAAGCCAAGACTCAAACTTAATACCGAACCCTCGTCCACTGCCTTCGTAACCGTGTACCGTGGTCGAAAAAACCATACGGTGATAGATGTCGACCATGGATTTAAGCATCGGAATTGGAATTGTAGCCGCTTCGTCAACAAATAGAAGGTCACAATCGGGCTTGGATTTAAGTAATTTATCTGGCGCGACGAATCTCAAACTTCCCCCTTGATGGCGAATGTGAGTAGCGTTGACCACTTCGCAAGATTCTAACCCTTGGCCAGCATGAGAAAATACCGGCTCTACCGCTTTCACTGAAGGTGCAGTAACAATAATATTAAAACCGTGACGCTCAACTAACAGCTGCGCTGCGGCAATACCCAATGTCGAGCTTTTACCACGCCCTCTATCCGCAGTGAGAATCAAAGGACGTTTACGATGTCCAGACACCACTTTTTTGACTAATTCAACAGCCGTGTTTTGCTGTTCAAATTTATCCAATCCGTTTTGGGCGCTTTGCATCTGAGGAAGAGCGTGAGTTGCTTGAACTACATCGCCGGCTTCATTGTGTTGTGAAACAGAAATCAGTTTATCGAAATGACGTTTTAACCAACGTTGGCCAAAGCTTTCACTATCTTCAGAGGCATTAACTTTTGGCGGCAACACCAACAACAACCCACCACCAACTAACGAACCCAACGCGGCACTAAAACCATTCGCATCGAACTGCTCTCTAAAATCACAAACAAGAACTTGGCACTCACGACCAAGCAGTTGTTGGCCTTTTTTTACTGGAGCATGAATCACACCTTCAAATGGCGTACCGCCAACCTGGAAGATGCTCGGAGTGTTTGAATCTTGAAGGAAGGTAAAAACAGCAGAGTTTTGCCAATCAAAATCGCCATCAAAGACCACGCCGTAACGGTGATCGTTATGCTGAGCAATATTAGAAAGTGTATGTAGAAAAGTGTTGGTTGGGTTTGTCATAGTTAGCGTCCAGATTCATCTAAACACAGTTTATCACAGCCAAATAAAAAGCCGCATAAAGCCGCATAAAGCGGCTTTAGAGGAGTAATGAAAAGTCGTCGACTTAGTCGAGCTTCGATTGTACGAAGGCGAGGATTTCTTCCATTGTTGCGTCATCAACTTTCTTAAGGTTCAACGCCAAGTTTGAACCCTTGCGGCTGTATGATACGCGGCCCTTAATAAGCTCAACTTTTGGAGAAGCTTTCTTCGCTGGCGCTGGCGCCAATTCAAGAATCCAACCTTCCAAAGTTTCTGTCACGTCTTTGGTTAGACGAGTTACGCCTTGAGCTTCGCTACGCTGCCATACAAAACCTTCAGAAGCATCACACTTAGTCAGCAGTGTTTGCTGCTGTTCACTCGTCAATCCACCAAACTGCTTGTGCAGTTTAACAATGGTTGGACGACCAAGGTCGCTCACATTTGGGTAAGCTTGTAGCAATTCAAGTGGTAAAGCGGCTGCTTTCAATGCACCACTCACCAAAGCTTCACTGCACTGGAACATTTTCGCCAGTGCTTTCTGGTCTTCAGCTTCGCCTTTATCTAGCTTCGCTTGCATCTCTTTGCCCTTCTCATAAAGAGAAAGCGGTTTATGAGCGTTAGCTACGTCTGATAGGAATTTAGCGTGTTCGCCGTTAATGTTTTCAGCAACATAGATTAGGAACTCTTTGTCAGCCAAAATACATGACATACGACGACGGCTACCATCAAGAACTTCAATCTTACCGTCTTTGTTCTTACGACCAACCGCTGGGTATTGCTGACCACGTTCTTTCAATGTTGTAAGAACATCAGAAAGCGCGTGCTCGTTTAAGAAAGATTGCTCACGAGCGTTCTCTTCAAAAACAACCGTTCGAGTAGCCACTTCAGCCGCAGGAATTCGAACCAATTCAAATGAAACCAAATCTTCGCCAGCAACAGAAAGCTCAATCACTTGAGCCTGCTCTTTTGCCGCTGTTTGCGCTTCTTGTGGTGTTGCTACGCGACGTTTGTTTGCTTTACCAAATAGCTTTGCATTTAAGTCAGATGTTTTAATTGCCATTGTTGTTATCCCTGATTAAGTGAAGGCCAGTTGCTATGTAATACGCGCTCCAATTCTAGAGCACTTTTTTGTACTGCGTCTTGAGCAACAGCTAGAGTTTTCTTACCGCCCTCAAAGTCGCTTACCGTTAGATCGAAAACCGTGCTGTAAGTGTCAGCACAGGTTTCAAAAGCACGGCTTCTTGGAATGGTTGCCATCATTACTTGGTCATTCAACAGGTAGTTCATTTCAGTCAGAACTGACACCTGTTTCTTGTTGTCGTCTTCAAACATGGTTGGCATTAGACGAACAAATTCGAGCCCTTTCCAGTCATCCGGGAACATTTCGTAAACCGTTGGTAAGTGCTGGAAGAAGTTAACCGTTGAAGCCCAATCCAAACGCTTAGCTGCACATGGAATCAGAAGTGCGTTCGACGCGTACATTGCATTCCAAACTAGAGGGTCAACGTGCGGGCCGGTATCAATCATAATCACATCGAAGTCATCGGCGATTTTGTCGATAAGCTTCTCTTTTAACAGACGAACAATATCAAGTGACTGATCTTGTGAAAGGCTTTGCCACGCTTCAGCGTTAAACATCGCATCTTCTGGGAAAGCAGAAATTGTCTTCAGGTTTGGATACTGAGTTGGCAATAGTACGTTCTTACGAAGAAACTCTAGATCGACATCTTGGCCTTCAGGCACATTGTCCAACATGATATCGACGGCAGAATAGATGCTGTCGTGCTCTGCCCCACTAATTTGTGGATTTAGGAACAGACGCAAAGAGCCCTGTGGGTCCAAGTCAATCAGACAGATACGGTAGCGCTTATCCAAATTCAGAGACAAACAAGCGGCTAAGTGAACTGCTGTCATTGATTTACCCGTACCACCCTTCTGGTTTTGTACGTTGATAATCCATGGCTTATTGTCAGCGTGCTGCTTACGTTCATGGAACTTCGGCACTTCTGCCGCGTCCATCAACATGTGAGCTTCTGTCAATGAAATCGAGTAATGATTAGCGTTGTTCTTTGTGAACTGATGGCCATCAGCTTCAAGTTTAGTGATCGCTTCATCGAGCTTACGACGCGTTAAACCAGAACGAGTCTCCATCATAGCTTTAGACATTGGAGGGAAATGTTCATCACTTCGCTCTTCCAAAATAATCTCAATTCGGTCAGCCTGAACTTGTTGAGTTTGTTCGGCTAGCTGATAGAGCTTATCAATCGTTTGTTCTCTTTTCATTGCCAGTTTCCGTAATGATTAACTAAGTACAAATTGTACAGCGATTAACAACAAACACAACAAAAACATGAACATACATTTATGAGTAAAATCACATAAAATAGACCGCGTTTTTACAATTTGATGAAACATCGCCTTAGACAAACACAAAAATGACTGTTTCTATCATGTATAACCATGCTATTTCTAGTCTACATTTTAAATGTTACAGCATCACTTATTTACAATGTAAATGGAATTTCAACGAAAAACCTTCGGAACGATTGAAATACAACCGTAGATTACGGTTGGTGTGATTTGCATTCGAATTTATAGATTTTCAATCCAATAAAAATTAAAAAACACTCAATGACCAAAAAATTCAAAACAGAAGAGAAGATGGGGTGTCAAAAAACAACAGAGGATTGGAACCTAACCGGAAGAATGATCATGGAGCACATCCAGTGTAAGATAATTGATAACGCCAAATTATGAAGCATGATCAAGGCGTAAACTGAGCAATATTGATCCGAGCAACTGCACATTGAAAATGATCAACCTCCGGAAAAATGATCAAGTAAACATAGTTCCGGAAGCATGTAATTTATGAACTAAGTTACGGACAAATGCTTTTGGAATGGGGATTCAACGCCTATAAGGGCTCAATGATTGAAAATTCAATCGACACAGACCAAGAATACACAAACATGACAATTTCATGATCATGCTTCCTAGTTAAGACCCACCCGCTCTAAATACATCAAAGCAATCCATTTCCAGCGGATACAGACTAAATTTTGCACTCAATAGGGTAGGAACGATAAAAAAGTATGCTCTCTTGATCATTGTTCCGATAGATTGGCCACCACAAGTGGCCACTTAGACAAGTCAAAAGCGACTTAGAAACCGATGTTGAATTCCGATCTGTGGATAAGCTGTATAAGTATAATGATCATGCTTTCGAACCAATAATGATCATGCTTACAATGACTTAATGATCATAGTTCTGATGTTCTGTGATCATGCTTTCTTAAGTTTAATGATCATAGTTTCGGAACCTTTATGATCATGCTTTCCAAGGCGGTTTATTTTAATGCTTTAAATTCAGCCACTTATAAGCAAAGTCACGTCCAGATCATTAGATCACTTAATCATTTAAGATCATATTAATCAAAAAGATCAGTTATTTAAAAGCCAATAAATTCTCTTTATTTATGATCATTCTTTCTTTATCATTCAGGAACTATAGTGAAATTACGGTTAGTGTGATACGGATCAAAAATGAAACCAGAAGAGAAATTGTTAATTAAGGCACGAAGCCACAAAGATGGTCATTTATTTGAGGTATCTGAAACAGCCGTTGAATGGATAGAACAATATCAACACTTCAAAGGTGTCACCAAAAGCATAGTTGAGCTTCTTAACCTAATTTCACTTCGTGGGTTTAGCAGTAAAGACGGGTACGTTTCCACCACTGAGATTATTGAATCAACCGATGGTCAAGTCACTCGCGCAGCCTTACAGCAAAGGCTGAGAGCTGCAGTTAATATCGGATTGTTCAAACAAATCCCCGTTCGCTTTGAAGAAGGCCTTGCTGGTAAAACCATGTTGCATCGCTTTGTGAACCCAAACCAATTGATATCGGTGCTGGGTGCCACCAGCTTAGTAACAGAAAGCGTGAAGCAAAATGAAAAGCAAAAGCGCTCTAAAGCCCTAGCTCAAACCAAAGTAAACAAGCGCTTACTGAATGAACATGGGTTGAATACCCCACCAACGATGAAAGATGAAGCGGATCAATTCATTGTTTCGCCAACCAATTGGGCGGGGATTATTGATCAAGCGTTAGCGCCACCTAGAACTCGTAAGAGCTACCAGAAATCCATGGTTTCGATCTCTGGCACTCGCGCTGTGATCGAGACACGATCTTCTAAAAATATCATGACCGTTGACGATCTGATGACGCTATTCGCGTTATTCACTCTCACCGTTCAATATCATGATCATCACCAAGATGATTACCATCTAGACGCGAAACACACGCCAAACAAAACACCACTCTACATCACTGATATTTTGTCTTTACGTGGCAAGAAAGACAGCGGCCCTGCACGTGATTCTATCCGCGACAGTATTGATCGTATCGAATTCACGGATTTCCAACTGCACGAGCTTACAGGCCGTTGGCTTAGTGAGAACATGCCAGAAGGCTTTAAGAGTGATCGTTTCCGATTCTTAGCTAGAACCATTACCGCATCGGAAGAAGCGCCTACAGAAGGCTCTGACGGCGAAATTCGCATTAAACCGAACCTATACATCCTGGTTTGGGAGCCTTCGTTCTACGAAGAGCTGCTGACGCGTGACTATTTCTTCCTATTTCCGCCAGAAATCCTGAAGCAACATACCTTGGTCTTCCAAATGTATTCGTACTTTAGAAGCCGCATGGCACGTCGCCATTCAGATAGCATGTTGCTCAGTGAGCTCAACCAGAAATTGGCGCGTAACATCGATTGGCGTCGTTTCTCGATGGATCTGATCCGCGAGCTCAGAAAATTGGGTGAAGTCGGGGATCAAGAAGATACCTTCCTGGTTAATCTATGGGGTTATCACTTGACGATCACCGCGTTGATCGAAAAAGGGAAAACGACCGATTATCAGGTAGATATCAAATGTAATGTGGAAGAAGTATTACGTTACTCAAGAGCGCGTACCACTAACGCAGGTAAGCGTAATATGGCACCAACGCTGCCGAACCCACTTCGTAACGAAATGGTGTCTAAGCAGAAACTGGAAGAGCTGTCTGAGATTATCGACGGTGAGTTTGAGCCAATTCAGCGTAAAGCACCGTCGCCAAGAGGTAAATTGGGACGTCGAGTTAAGCAGCGTAAACACTCTGTTGAGATCAACGCTGACGAGATCATGATTACTCTCTCTAAATATACCTCTGCAGAGGCTCTAGAACGCAGCATAACGGCTTTATCTGCTATGACAGGGCACTCACATGCCTCAATCAAAGAAGAGTGCTCAGAGCTCATTGAGAAGCTTGATTGGTTGAGAGTAGGGGAGGACGTTATCCCATACGAAACACTGAGTCGCTTGATTGAGCTATATAACGACCGAGATAGCACCAGCAATCGACATCTGTCCATTGAACGTTTGATCTCTGGTTTAGCGGTGCGTCGTAAAGTGTGTAAACAAGTTCATGAAGGTCATTTAGACGAAAACGTGTTCCTTGCGCTCGATGAAATGGCGATTGGCCACTAGTCATTATCCTATCGCGATAAGCCTGTTTTACCGTCGCTGAATGGATAGTTTTGAACACATTAGGTGCTGATTAAAATCGCACCTAACGCTGACAAAGTGATGACAAAGTGATGACAAAGTAGCGCATCTAGTTGATTATTATTTATCCCGAATAGACAACCTTTGTCCTTTCTTGTGATTAATAGATTGGCTCATATTTTGTTACATCATACTGAATAGATTTTTGCGAGTTCCCAAGGGACTCGCTTTTTTTTGCCTAAAATTCAGTCAATCATTAAAATTCAATAGCTTACAGAGTTAAACGCCGAAGCATGATCAAGGCTCGATCATGCTTTCTACGGATCTAGCTCTGGTGAGATTCTGATTTGATGCTTGATCGAGAAGGGCTTGATCAGTGGAGATGGCGTTGAATAATTCCTTGATCATCGTTTCGGGGATGGGTTGCCATAAAGCGTACATGCGACTCGATCAATTTTTCAGACTCTGCTTTCCAACGTGGTTCTTGCTGTTGGTTCGTAAACTCCAAAGCCAATACACACAAGTGTTGTAGCCGCTGTGTACACCACTCTTGCAATCCTGCTTCTGATTTTGGGTCACATGACACCGCTTGCAGCTTACTGTAGGCAAACATTAGGTATTGGTAGGCTTTATCTTGATGGCTTGAGCTGTTGGCCTCCTGCGAAGCCAAGTCCGGATTCGATGAATCCGCGAGGTGGCGATAGAAAGTAAAGATTCTCAGGCATCCGTCTAGCCAACATGCGATGCCTTTGCTCTGCTCATCCGTGATCAATGGCCCCCAGAGCGCATCTGGAGGCGTTAAGATCAAAGGTTCTAACCGGTCCACTTGATCATGCTTTCGGTCTTTGTACCAATCTCCGATCCGCTCTAACCAAGTGTCTAGTTCATTCATGCAACGTTATCCCACTGTTTTACAAAGTGATTATCAGAAACTTGTTTGATTTCATGCTGTATTTCACTGCTCTGCTCTCGAATACGATCAGCGTCTATTGAATAGTTTGGCTCATTTTTGAAGAGTTCGCCAAATGGCAGATCGGGATCTGGTACCGCAGAGATCAACAACTTAGTGTACGGGTGTTGTGGATTGGTCAAGATCGACTGGGTTGATCCCCACTCGACGATCTGCCCTTTGTACATCACCGCCGTCTCTTCAGCGATGTAATGTGCCGTGGCAAGGTCGTGGGTTATGTACAAAAAGCCTATGCCTAACTCTTGCTTCATTTTTTGCATCAAGTTCAACACGCCAAGTCGAATCGAAACGTCCAACATCGAGGTGGGGTCGTCAGCAAGAATAACCTCAGCGCCAACGGCCAGTGCTCTGGCTAGGTTAACCCTCTGTCTTTGGCCCCCACTGAGCTCGTGCGGGTATTTGGCTAGCGTTTCGATGGGTAACTCCACCAGCGTTAATAACTCTTTGAGGCGCTCTGTGAGAGCCTGTTTAGTGGCTACCTGTTTATGGATCTTAAGTGGGCGCGTTAAATGGTGATCAATAGTGTGAGTGGGATTGAGTGAACCAAAGGGGTCTTGAAAAACCATTTGCACACGGCTGCGATAATCCAAGATATCTTTACGGCTTTTCAGAGTAGAGATGTCTCTGCCTTTGAACAGTATCTCTCCCTCTGTCGCAGGGTAAACCTTGGTCATCAATCGTGCGCAGGTGCTTTTCCCGCAGCCTTATTCTCCGGCTAAGCCGAAAATCTCGCCTTAGCCTATGTGAAAGCTAACGGATTTGATTGCATTGAAAGAGGGGAAAATGAGAGTTGGATCAAACCACATTTCTTATGGGGAATCTTTTAAATATAATTGCAGAAAATGGCTTTGGCAAAGTTTAAATGAGGCATTTATTAATTAGCTTTGTGAAGCGTCGGAATCATCACACTTCAGTACAGAATTTCTTAACAAGCGAAAAAGCATTTGCTACAGATTACCTGTCCATTACATGGTGCTTTTCGGAGGAAAACATGTCCATTAATTCTATCAACCATGATGAAATGACAAATATTGCAAACAAGTGGGATGCTGAAGAAGAAGTATCTTTCAAACCAGAAAAGAAAATGAAGTCTGCTGAAGCTCGTCGTCGTATCGAGACTCTAAGAGAAATTAGAGAAAGCGGTTTGAGTCTGGAAGAAGCGAGGGAGCTAGGTCTTATTCACTAATAATCCCCATTGCATTTAGAAGGGTGGCACAACGCCACCCTTTGATTTATAAGTGTTTTTTCATGTTTCCTATCCAGATTTAATCAACTCCTTGATTCTTTGGCTCACTGTTCCGTTTAGCCTATCCCTTGTGATATTACGCTTTTCAGATGAAAAACACGCACATGGCATACTCTTGAACTAAGTTGTTTGACAGTCATATTCAACGCCACTAATTTTAAAGTTAAAGCAAAAATATGCGATGTCGTTGGTAAGGAGAAGGCTATGTCTAATTCTGTGGCTCAAGCTAAAGAAGTGCTGTTTTACGAACCCGAAGATCCGAACGGATACCTGTCAAATTTTGCCGCTTGTCCTATCAAGGTAGGTGATCAAGTTTGGGCAACCAGCGAACATTATTATCAAGCGATGAAGTTTGCCTCCGAAGCGCTACGTAATACCATTTTGGAAGCCAGTACACCTGCTGAAGCGTTCTCTTTAAGTCGTGACTACGAAGACCAAGTTCGCGAAGATTGGTATGACATTCGTGTTGAAGTGATGCAGTTCATCGTCACCGAGAAGTTCAGACAGAATCCACAGTTTGCGCTGTTTCTTACCAATACCGGAGATTCGGTGATCAAAGAACATTCGCACAAAGACCACTTCTGGGGCGATGGCGGCGATGGAACCGGCGAGAACCATTTGGGTAAGATTCTGATGGCAGTGCGTCACCAGCTTCGCACTCAGCAACTGCATTTAATTGCTTCGCACTGATTCGTCGATTCAGATAGCGGCATGCTTATGATTACCCCTTAGACGCATTTAAAAGGCCGCCCTGCTATCTAGTATGAAGCAGGGCGGCCTTTTCGGTTTTAGAGAGTCAGGCATCAACGAGAGTTAACGTACGTGACTAAGCTATCCGTTGCTAAGTTCTAAGTTACGCTGGTGCTATAAGTAACTCTGTACGATGTCGTCAAGCTGTCCATCGTCTTTCATTTGGTCTAGGCGTTGGTTGATGAAGCTTTGCAGTTTAGGATCCATCTCAGGGTCAAACGCCAAATGGATAGGGTAGTTATTGATGACAGAACCAAACTCTTGCATCTGGTAATCATCAATACTCAGTTTTTGCTCGTTTAGGTTGTATTTGATTCGTGATTCCATTTCCACAAACACGGTGTCGCCAGGTGCTCGGTTCAGGACACGAAACGCAGCAGTGTAATCTTTTACTCGAATCTCGTTGAGCTTGCCCTGTTGGATATAAGGTTCCAAGTTCGGATACTCAAATCCTTTCAGCAATACCACGGCTTTCCCATCGAGATCATCGATTGTATTGAACTCAAATGGCTTTTTACCGCTGCTGAGTAATACGTGTTTTACATTGTAAATCGGGTCTTCAGATAGGTTCGCAGATTGAATATTCCCCCAACTAGGGCTGCCATAGGTAACCCAGTTTGGATTCTCTCTCGCATCGAGCTTGTCGATCATTCGATTAAAAGGGTAGGTGTGGTAGTTGATCTCATATTGGCTGTCATCAAACACGGCTTCCACAATATCTGAAACAATTCCTCTGTGAGATGACCCGTCAGTTTCGATTTGAAAAGGTTGCGCTTGGCTCGCAATAATGTAGTAGTGAAGAGGTTCGCTTGCAGAAGCATAACTGCTTGAAAACAAACTGACTATGGATGCAACGATAAGATGTTTTTTCATAACCTTCCCTAGTTATTTGATGAATGACTACTATTATACTAGTTGAGTAATTGTAGTTTGCTAGGATAACAATAATGGTAATTTGTGTATGGTGACAAAAGGAAAACGCTACGTTGGACTCTCCCGACAGTTGATCGGGATGATAATAGCGATCAGTACCTTATTCACAGTTATAGTGACAGGTCTCGGGTTGTATGTAGAGTACCAAAGTCGAGTTTCTTTTATCAGCTCTCAGATCGAGCAGGTCAAGGCTGGCTACCTTTCTGGTTTAACGGCAAGTTTGTGGGTTGAAGATCGAGAGCAATTGTTTGTGCAAGCCGAAGGCATCTCTCGCCTCCCTTCGGTCAGTTACCTTCTTATCGAAAGTCCTGATGAAAAAATTCTAGAGTTAGGTCAAAAGACCGAAGGCCAATCTTATTCTCAGTCTTGGGAAATGGTGCACCAGATGGGCGGCACAGACTTCCCGTTGGCGACGCTCACGGTGCAATCAGACTTGAGCATGATCCTAGATGACTTTGAAGAACGAGTGTTATTGTTGCTCGCCTTCGAAGCCGTTAAAATCTTCTTGTTGTCTCTCGTATGTTTAACCATCGTCTATCGTCTTGTCGTAAAACGTTTGATGACTATGTCTTCCCAAATCAACCAACAACAGGTCGAAGACAACAAACCGCGCTTTATAACGCCAACTCACTCTACTTGCAAAGATGAGATATCGACTCTAGAGAGTAGCTATAACCGATCGGTAGAACGTATTCGTCAACAATATCAAGAGCTGGAAAAAGCTAAAGATGTTGCTGAGGTGGCCAACCGCAATAAAAGTGAATTCCTTGCCAATATGAGTCACGAAATCCGTACACCAATGAATGGGATTATCGGGTTGTCGTCTTTGCTCTCTGAAATGGATATGCCGAAAGAGCAAAAAGAGTACATCAACATGCTCAACACCTCTTCGCTTACGTTGCTCGACTTAATCAACGACATTCTCGATTACTCGAAGATCGAAGCGGGGCGACTAGAGCTTCAGCAAGAGCCGATGAAAATGATGGGCATTGCGGCCGACGTTGAATCAACCTTTCGAGTGAAAGCCGAACAGAAAGGGCTTCGATTCCAATTAGCGATCGACCCTAAGATCCCAACCATGGTGATTGGCGACGGTACTCAACTAAGACAAGTCCTAAATAACTTAGTAGGCAACGCGATTAAATTTACCGAGCATGGCCACGTCACGCTCTCGCTTCGTTTGGAAGAGGTGGTTGAGCCTGAGCAAAAACTCAGAGTGAGGTTCGAGGTTGTCGATAGCGGTATCGGTATTGCAGAAGACAAACAGAAATCGGTGTTCGATAAGTTTCAACAAGCCGACGGCAGTACCACACGTATTTATGGAGGCACAGGGCTTGGTCTAACAATATGCGAGAAGATAGTGACATTGATGGGCAGCAAGCTTGAACTCACCAGTGTTGAAGGTAAAGGCAGTACCTTCTATTTTACGGCTGACTTTGACCCGTGTTTAGAAGCCGATGAAAGCAATATCGATTTCAATAAGGTTTCGGTTCTGCTTGTGGATGATAGCCAGCTGAACATGCGTATAACGTCTACACAGCTTCAATCCTTTGGCGTTAAGTCTGAGTGCTGTGAAACGGCAAACCAAGCGTTAGAGTTGGTTTCAGAGTCTGTGGCTAAGTCATCACCTTATGATCTCGTTCTGATAGACAAAGTAATGCCGTCCGTTGATGGCTTTCAACTGGCGAGAAGCTTAGTTGAACGCTTTGGTAGCGAGTGTCCCAAGTTAGTGATGATCTCTGCTGACCCTAGAAAGCAAGATGAAGCTCGTGCTAAACAAGTCGGTTTTGTTGCCTACATTGCGCGTCCTTACCAAGATAATCAGCTTAAATGGACCATCAGTGAGGTACTCGCGAGAGCGGCTGATACTTCAGTCTTTACCTATCCGAACAGAGGAGAGGTTGCGTTTAAAGACAATGAACCTGTGCCGTTAAGTAAACCTGCAGCGGTTGTTAAAGATGCTCCCATTGTCTCTGTAAACGCCACACCAGCCGATAAACAAGCTCCAATTCAAGCAGAGTCAAAACCTGTCGCAGTTGCCGGAGAATTTAGTGGTACAGTTTTAGTTGTTGAAGACTCGCGAGTAAACCAACAAGTCGCCAAGATGATGCTCAAGAAGCTTGGCTTTGAGGTTGATATTGCCGACAACGGTGAAATTGGTGTCGAGAAATTCAAAGCCAACGAATACGAGATGATTTTTATGGATTGTCAGATGCCGGTTCTCGATGGCTTCGAAGCGACCAAGCAGATCCGAGCGCTCGAAGAAGGGGCTGCAAAGCATATTCCAATCATTGCGCTGACGGCCAACGTCGTGCAGCGAGACAAGCATTTGTGCTTCGATGTAGGCATGGATGAGTTTTTACCTAAACCGGTTAACCAAGGCAAACTGAGAGAGATCGTAGCGAGTTTCTTGTCGAAAGAGACGGAATCAAACAAAGAACATGAGCAGCAAATTGTTTAGTTGAGTATCTCTAATCTTACTTTCATTAAAAGAGTAATGAGGCGAATTAGACATAGTCTTTTATGCCGTTGGTTATATTTGAAGTATCGTATGAAAGAAATGATAAAGGTGGCCTGAAAAGACCACCTTTTTTGTATGTGTCGGTTTGAACTTAATCTCTATCGATTGCGAACGCAGACCATGCTTGACGTGTCGGCATCACTTCGACTCGGTTAATGTTGATGTGATCTGGCAAGGTTGCGATATAAAACATCTGCTCGGCAATATCCTCTGCTGACAACGGTGTAGTGCCTTGGTAAAGGTTGTCTGAAGCCGTCTGGTTACCTTTAGTTCTTACAAGAGTAAATTCCGTTTCTGCAATACCAGGGGAGAGGTCAGTCACTCGTACCCCTGTGCCTTGTAAGTCACAACGTAGGTTGTAACTGAACTGCTTTACGAACGCTTTGCTGGCACCATACACATGGCTTCCTGGGTAAGGCCACTGTCCGGCGATTGACCCAACATTGATGATTGAGCTTCCTGCGCCTTTTTTAATTAACGTAGGCAACAGCGCATGAGTAACATTAACCAAGCCTGTGACATTGGTATCGATCATAGTGTGCCAGTCTTTCAAGTCCACATCAGGCGCGCCTTCTGGTGCCAAAGCTAACCCAGCATTATTGACCAATGCGGTAATCGATGAAAATTCAGCGGGTAATGAATCAATGGCTTGTTTTACGGCGTCTGCGTCTCGAACGTCGAGTTGAATTACATGCACAGGCACCGTTAATTCTTCCTTTAGGTCGAGTAGCCTTTCGATTCGACGACCAGACAGCACTAACGACCAGTTATCTTCTGCGAAACGTTTTGCTGCCGCTTTGCCGAAACCAGAGGTTGCCCCTGTAATGAACGCTATCTTATCCATAAATACATCCTTCTAATTTGAAATTAACATAAGTAGTGCCATGCCGATCAAAATCGGCGCGGTCGTTGTTTTTGCAGACAAGTTCGGTACTGATAGATACAGTTTTTGCCCCAGTACATTGCCAATCAAAGCTGCCGGTAATAGCCATAAACCTGTGATGAACGATTCTTGGTTAAATGCGCCAATCCATATGAAGCCGATCAGTGAAATCGCTGAACTCAGCAGAAAAAACACAATCGCGGTGGCTCTCTGTTCACTGGTTTTAATGGTCAGGTTCATCAAATACGTCACTAATGGCGGACCTCCTGAAGAAGCGGTGGTCATGCTAAACCCCGAAATGGCTCCCGCCCAAAACGCGTGTCGTTGGTGCAACCAAGTGAGGCGTAAGTCCAAAATAATCAGCGTGCCAGCGACCAAAGACATCATCGCGATAAAGGCCTTCAAGCCTGATTCCGATATCGTGCTAATGAAATACAGCGAGAAAGGCACCGCAACCAACATGCCAATACACAGCGGCGCAATAAGCCGGATATTGATGGTGGTTTTACTTCGCTTGAGCAGAGGAAAGGCACTTAAAAAGTCCAACAAGATAGCGATGGTTACCGCTTGCAATGGTGGAACAATAAAGCTGAGGGAAAGCGCTACGATAATCGCAAACCCAAATCCTGAATAGCCTCGAACTACTCCTGCAAACAGAATCAATGTCATCGCTAATCCTAATTCCACTCTTGCTCACCTCTTTGCTTTTGATATTGCTGCTGCGTTAATTAGCGTTCGATGAGACCTGTCTCGTCTGCCTTTCAATCTATTCACACCTAAGAGTTTTGAATAGAGCCAGATCGACGATTGGATTGGGTCAGGCTGTTTGTTGGATCGGGGATGAGACTTGGGCTGATGTACTGGCCCAATGTTTTGTTGAAACTGACACTATGACCTCCGCCCTGTTTGGGATGAAGATTATTCCATCCGATAGCGCAGCCTTTTCAATGTCGTGTTTTGTGTCTTTCATTCTCGAAGACGAGCCAAGCACGAGCGGCTGTGAATCTAGTGTTGTTAATGGAGACGATGAAATGGAAGTATCAACAGAACAGCTTGTGAACCAAGATATTATCGACCTCGACAAGAGCGTATTTCATTCTTGGTCGATTCAAGAAGCAGCGGAGCCTATCGCCATTGCGGGTGGGCAAGGATGCAAAATGTGGGACTACGAAGGTAAAGAATACCTTGATTTTAGTAGCCAACTGGTTAACACCAACATTGGTCATCAGCATCCACAAGTGATCAAAGCGATTAAAGATCAGGCTGATTCATTAGTGACCGTTGCCCCTGCGACCGCCAACCTCACTCGTGGTTTGGCGGCTAAGCGTATCTTGTCGAAAGCGCCAAGCTCGTTTAAGAAGGTGTTCTTTACCAATGCAGGGGCAGATGCCAACGAAAATGCGATTCGCATGGCGCGACAATTCACAGGGCGCGACAAGGTGCTATCTGCTTACCGTTCTTACCATGGCAATACAGGTACTGCTATTGCTGCGACGGGGGATTTTCGTCGAATTCCAAACGAGTATAGCCGTGGGCACGTTCACTTCTTCAATCCATTTCTCTATCGAAGCGAATTCAACGCGGCGACTGAGGCAGAAGAGAGTGAGCGTGCCCTGCAGCATTTAGAGCGAGTGATTGAATGCGAAGGACCAACGGCGATTGCGGCGATTATCCTAGAGACGATTCCGGGAACGGCTGGTTTTCTCATTCCGCCCAAAGATTACCTTATCGGCGTGCGTGAGCTGGCAACCAAACATGGCATTCAGTTGATATTCGATGAAGTCATGGTCGGCTTTGGCCGCACGGGTAAGTGGTTTGCGTTTGAGCACTTTAATGTAGTGCCGGATCTGATTACTTTCGCGAAAGGGGTGAACTCGGGTTATGTGCCGGCTGGTGGCGTGGTGGTCAGCGAACCGATCGTTGAGCACTTTAAGTCAAACTTCTTTATGGGCGGCTTAACGTACTCTGGTCACCCTTTGGCGATGGCTTCTATCGTTGCAACGCTCGATGTGATGGAGCAAGAGGGCATTGTCACACATGCTGATAACGTCGGTAACAGCGTTCTAGGGCCGCTCCTACTGAGCCTTCAAGAGTTGCACCCTATGATTGGTGATGTGCGCGGTAAAGGGATGTTCTGGGCGGTTGAGCTGGTGGAAGATCGTGAAAGTAAAACACCTTTAAGCAATGAAAAAATGGGGCAATTGAAAGCGCAATTGACCAAGCGAGGCCTGTTGACCTTCATTGTGAATAACCGCATTCACGTTGCGCCACCTTTGGTTATTCAGCCAAGCGATATAAAGAAAGGCGTTAAGATCATTGATGAAGTGTTGTTTGAACTCGCTTCTTAAGTCTCCAATAAGATAGCCAGCACAGCAACCAAGGCACTTTGACAAAGAATTCCCCGTTCTTTTCAACGTGCCAAACCTAACCTTCAGAAACGACAAAAGAGCATCGATTGATGCTCTTTTTACGTTCTTTCACTAAATCAGTCTGGTCAAACTGCTCTTAAGTGATGTTAGATCTTCATCACCTCTGACAGCTCTTTGATACCGGGTGCGATCAGATCTTTGTCGATGGCGTGAAAGCCCAATCGAAAATAGGAATTGGGGTCATATTCTGACAATGCTTCACAGCCCGATTCCGTTTCGGTATTCGTCATAAAGTGTGAATAGCCTGTCTCAATCAATATGCCCTTTTGGGCGGCTCGTGAAGCTAAACGCTGGCTATTGATGTGGCTGGGCGTTTGTAGCCACAGAGAGTTGGCCTGCTCGCTTTGAGCCAGTCGCTTGCAGTCAGGTAGGTACTTCAAGACCGCATCGTTGATCAGCTTCCAGCGCTGGCGTGTGTTTTCCCTAAAGCGCCTCACAAAGCTGTCGTAGTAGCCTTGTTCAATAAAGTGCGCCACTTCCATCTGAACGCGGCTTGGTGCGTGTCGATACATCAAGCGACGCAGTATTCTAAGATCGTAGATCAACTCTTCAGGTGCCACGATGTAGCCTAATCTCAAGCCGGGTGCTAATAGCTTAGAGAAGCTGCTGACGTAGATGACACGTCCTTCTTTGTCACTGGCTTTTAGCGCGGGTTTAGGGTTCCACTCCACGTTACACTCGGCGTCATAGTCATCTTCGATAATTACCGCATCATTGGTTTTGGCCATTTCCAGTAACTGAGTTCGACGCTCGTCACTCATGGTGACGCCGGTTGGAGCTTGATGGCTAGGCGTGACATAGAAGTGATCACACAGTGAAGAGTGCTCATTGAATCTCAATCCTTGTTCATCCACTTGATGCGGGTGTAACTGCGCGCCAGAGAGATTGAAGATGTGATTCGCTTCTTTGTAGCCGGGGTTCTCGACTCCGACTCGACTCTGATGGTTCATGAGCAAAGTCGAAATCAAATACAGCGCATTCTGCGAACCTAAGGTTATGAGGATCTCATCACTTTGGGCATGAATACCGCGCTGTGGGAGCACCCTTGTGCGTATCTGTTCGACCAGCATGTCGACGTCTTTATCGACCTTGTCGCAAAGCCAGCGGTGATCATGTGGGTCTGAGGTGACCTTTCTTGTCGCTTCTCGCCATTGAGCTAATGGGAAGTCATTGATAGAGGGTTGGCCAAAAATAAATGGGTATTGGTAACAACTCCAATGCGAGGGTTTGACGATGCGTGGGTATTGGCCCAATTGCAGCTTAACGCGTTTGCTCCAATCCGGTGCATTGTCGCTGTCGGCTGATTCAAAATGATCCAAACTCGCGTCGATAGTATCACTCGGGTTTTCATACTTTTCTGAAAGGTAATAACCACTGCGAGGCTTACTGATGAGGTAGCCATCGTCGAGCAAACTGTCGTACACCAAGGAGACAGTATTGCGTGAAACACCCAATTGGCTAGACAGCTTACGACAAGACGGAAGCGCTTGTTCAGCCGGAAAAATACCATTCAATATCGCCGTCACCAAATAGCTACGTACTTGTTCTTGCAGGCTTCTTTTGGAATCAAACTCGATGAAACAATTGTGATTTATCGCCATGAGATACAGTCCTTATTCTCAGTGAACCTCAGTCCAATTTGTATAAAAGAGCAAGAAATGCGCCAGAGTTCATATTGATGTTTTAAGAGTGTGTTTTGCTCTCTCTCAACCCCGAAAATTACGTTGTCCCAAACTAGAAAATCGTTCTGTCCCAACCTGAAAATTAAATTGGCTCTACGTCTCCGATGCATTCCGTTCATAAAGTAAAGGCAGGCAAATAATCTCGATAAGGAAAGCGTATGAAACAGGGAATGACGATGAAGGCATGGGTTTCAACAGCGGCAGCGACAGTTGTACTGGGTTGTTTTGGAGTCGCACAAGCATCGGAGCTTGCAGCCATCGAAAAGCAAGGCTTCATGAAAGTGGCGACAGAAGACAACTACTCTCCATTCAACTATATCGACCGCGGTAAGCCTGCGGGGATTAACAAAGATTTGCTTGATGAGTTACGTGAATATTCGAAGTTCGATATCGAACAAGAGATCTTACCTTGGACAGGACTACTCGCTTCGGTATCTGCGGGTCAATATGATGTGGCGTTAACTGGCGCGATCATTACCGATGCTCGCTTGAAGGCCTTTGATTTCACTCCACCTATCGCTTCAGCGCAGCATTACTTCTTAACCAGAGCTGACGCGGAAGATATTAATACGGTAGCCGATTTAGATGGAAAAACAGTGGGCTTACAAGCGGGCAGTGCTTTGCTAGAAAGGCTTCCAGAGCTCGAAGTGATGCTCGAAGCACAAGGCAAATCTTTGGGTAAAGTGGTGCAGTATCAATCCTACCCAGAAGCGTATTCCGACTTGGCAATCGGCCGAATAGACTATGTGATCAACAGTGTGGTTTCAGTTAACGAGGTAGTGAAGTCGAAGTCAAAGGTATTCAAAAAAGGCGAAGCAGTCTCTGGCCCAGGTTTCGTTAGCTGGCCAGTTCCTAAAGATAATCCTGAGCTTTTGGCTTACCTAACGGAATTCTTCCTACACCTTGAGCAAACAGGAAAAATGGCAGAGTTGCAGAAGAAGTGGTTCGGTGAATCGTTCGACCAACTCCCTTCAGAAGCCATCACTTCGGTTGAGCAGTATCACAAGCTAACAGCCGTTCAATAGATGAATAAGCATGCGCCGACACAAACAGTTAGCGGCTGTTTGTGTCCATGCCAATGGGTTCAAAGCGGTTTAACCCATGAGTCTTTGGCGCACAATCTATCGAAAGAAGTCGCTGATCAAAGAGGTCGTTTATGGATTATTACGCTTGGGAACAGTTACTACAGGGCGCGTGGGCAACGGCATGGATATCGGCAGTATCGATTGTATTAGGTGTCGTCATCGGCCTAATGATTGCATTAGTTAGAATGATGAAAATCCCGTTTGTGGATCAAATGTTGGGTATCTATGTCAGCTGGGCGCGAGCAACGCCTTTGGTGACACTGGCTCTGTTTATTTTCCTTTCTTTTCCGTCATTTGGCATCAATTTAGATAAACACGTTTCTGCCATTTTAGCTCTCACACTCAATACATCGGCATTCAATGCAGAGATTTGGCGCAACGCCTTTCTTAACTTTTCAAAAGGGCAAATGGAAGCGGCTGAAGCCATTGGTATGAGACGCATCACTTACTTTCGCCGCATCATGTTCCCGCAAATGGTGATCATGAGCCTACCAGCGCTAGTCAATGAGATGTCGTTCTTAATCAAAGGCAGCCCAGCGATTGCGGTGATCGGCATCGTCGACCTAACTCGTGTCACCAATCGAATCTCTGCGGTTACCTATGAACCACTTGGGCCGATTCTATGTGCCGGTGCCATTTACATGTTGATTATTGGCGTGTTGGTGAAGTTGCAAGCGGTGGCTGAAAACCGAGCTACTTATCTGCAGTAGTAAGTGTGGCTATCAGTAATCTACCTCAGTCACAGCTAACAACAACAACCACAGTTTAGCCGTCATGGCTACTTGGTCAGAAACACCATTTACCTGCTTGTGATGCGTTATTGAGCGGGTAAGTTTAAGGAGTAAATATGGAAGAATGGAATATTATCTGGCAACAAAAAGAGCTGTTTGCTTCAGGGTTTGTGACCACATTTTATCTTTTTGTTTCGTCTTCAATCTTGAGTTTCATCATTGGCATCGGTTTGTTGTATTGCCTCGAAAACTCAAAACTTGGTGTGAAGTACACCATCAATAGTTTGATAGGCATGATGCGCACCTTGCCGTTTCTTATCTTAGCGTACCTGCTCTATTACGGGTTGCCGCAGGTTGGTATTCGACTCGATGCGATTACAGCGGGAATCATCGCGCTAAGTCTCTATCACGGTACCTATTTTTGTGAGATTTTCCGAGGTGTTCGTAAAGGATTAGAGCCAGGTTACATCGAAGCGGCGCACGCTTATGGCTTCTCTAAATTCAAAACATTTACCCGAGTTATTACCCCAAATGTGTTGTTTAAGTCGGTTCCACTGATCACGAACCAACTCATCATCTGCTTAAAAGACACTGCGTTTCTTAGCATCATCACCGTCGCAGAAATTACCGCGGCCGCCAACAGCATTCAATCAACGTACTTCATCCCATTGAATGCGTTCATCATTGCTATCGCGCTCTACTGGGCCGTGAGTATTGCACTTGAAACCATCACCAAACGAATCCAAACCAAAGTTGAACTTAGAGGGCTTAGCCATGCTTAAACAATCAGAGATTATTGAAACGGAAGCACCGATTAACCCTTCTTTGGGCGTGAATTTGGAAGTGATTGAGTGCGAACCACTATTGGAAGAACGAGAGACGATCATCAAGGTTGAAAACCTGTCGAAACAGTTTGATGGCATCGAAGTACTGCGAGACATCAACCTCAACATCAACAAAGGCGATGTGGTGAGTATTCTCGGCTCGTCAGGTTCGGGGAAATCGACGCTACTGCGTTGCATGAACTGGTTAGAGCAGCCAGAGCGCGGCACGATTTTTATGGGTGATGAGCGTATTGGTATCAACTCTGAAACGGGTAAGCCACTCAAATACAAAGAGTTGGCGAAACTTCGAGAGCGTCTTGGAATGGTTTTCCAAAGCTTCAACTTATGGCCGCATCTCACCGTGTTGCAAAACGTCATGGAAGCGCTGGTTCATGTTAAGAAGATAGCGAAATCAGACGCCGAGGAGATGGCTCGTAAGCAACTCGACAAGGTTGGGATGTCACACAAACTAGAGAGTTACCCAAGCATGTTATCGGGTGGGCAAAAGCAACGTGTCGCGATTGCCAGAGCTCTCGCGATGGAACCGGATGTATTGCTGTTTGATGAGCCAACCTCCGCGCTCGACCCTGAATTGGTCGAAGAGGTGTTACTGGTAATGAAGAAGCTATCGCAAGAGGGTTACACCATGGTGGTGGTGACTCATGAGATGGAATTCGCGCGTCAGGTGTCGGATCAGGTGGTATTCCTTGAGAAGGGCATCTTGATTGAGAAATCCAACCCTGAGAAGTTCTTCACTAACCCAGATTCAACAAGGGTAAGGAAGTTCCTCAAGCTTGATTCATGAGCTAGATGATTCGCGCACCTTAATGTTTGATTGTTAAAAAACTCCGACTGAATCAGTCGGAGTTTTTGTATTTGTGTTGCTACCGCATTAAGAGGATGTGGTACTAGCCAATGCTATCAATGTGGATCACTACTGAGTCTGGTCGCCAGTATTCCAGTTCGCAGTCCATCAACTCGCCATCTTGCTTGTAGTTCACACGGCAGATCTTCAGCACCGGTTGACCCTCAGCCAAATTTAATGCCTTGGCGACATGCGCAGGGGCAGAGGTGGGTATCACATCAAAGCGCGATCGTTTGGTCTCGTAGCCGTATTTTTCTCGGTAGATGCCTGTCAGCGACATGGTGAGGTTTTCTGACAACACCTTCTCAAACAACGGCGCTTTTAAGACGTTTTCAACAAACAGCACCGCTCTGCCATCAATAAAGCGTAATCGCTCAATCACGTGTATTGGCGTTATCTGCTCTATCTCTAATGCTTTGGCGTAATCGCCTGTCGCCATCTCTGTACGGGTGCTGAGCAGTCTGGTTTCTGCTATGCGGTGTTGTTCGCGGATCATTTGATGAAAGTGAGAACGTGACAATGGGTTATAGCGAACACGTTCGGGTGACACATACCAGCCACGGCGCTCTTCTCGGTATATCAAACCTTCGGTTTCCAGAGACACCAACGCATCTTTGAGCGTGATTCGTGTGGTGGAAAACAGTTCGCTAAGGTTTCTTTCTGATGGCAGTTTTTGCCCTTCAATGAAGATACCTGATTGAAGCTGCTCTCGAATACTCGCCTTAATTCTTCCTAACTGTGTCCCTGACTGCCCGGTGCCCAATGTTCTCATTACTGATCTAGTCCATAAGTTCGTGTGCTTAATAAGGTAAACCATGGAGTTAACAGGAATGTGACAGTAAACAATGGCTTATTGTCATATGAGTGAAATATAACTGCCACGTAAATGCACTCGAACTGTCAAATAACTTACGGCAAACCGTCACATTCCGGCTATAGCATACAAAACGAACTTACTGACCTAGTCCAGAAGGATAGAGACAATGAAAACTTTGCTTAGCCGTTCTACTGTATCGCCAGCTAAATTAATCGGTTCACCTGCAAAATTAATCGGCGCAACGCTAATAACGGCAACACTTTCAATGCCAGCGATGGCGAAGGATGCTGATCTTGAGTCACTGATTGAAGCCGCTCAAAAAGAGGGTGCGGTTTACAGTGTAGGTATGCCAGACAGTTGGGCAAACTGGAAAGGCACATGGACTGATCTGAAAGCAAACTACGGTTTGAAGCATCAGGATACAGACATGAGCTCGGCTCAAGAGATCTCGAAATTTGAAGCAGAGAAAAGAAACGCAACTGCAGATATCGGTGATGTTGGTTTCGCCTTTGCACGTGTCGCTGTGCAGAAAGACGTAACGCAGCCATACAAGCCAACGACTTGGGATGACATTCCAGATTGGGCGAAAGACAAAGATGGTCACTGGGCTCTGGCTTACACAGGTACTATCTCGTTCATTTCAAACAGTAATCTTGTTGAAGATGCCCCAAAATCTTGGAGTGACCTACTAGAAGGCGACTACAAAGTCACTGTTGGTGACGTAGGCGTAGCAGCACAAGCAAACAACGCGATTCTAGCGGCTGCATTTGCTAACGGTGGTGATGAGTCGAACCTAAAACCAGCGATTAAATTCTTTGGTGAACTAGCGAAGCAAGGCCGTCTATCTTACACAGATCCAAGCATCGCTAACCTTGAAAAAGGCGAAGTGGAAGTGGCAATCATGTGGGATTTCAACGCACTGAATTACCGCGACAAGATTGACCGTGAGCGCTTTACCGTCAGCATTCCACAAGATGGCTCAGTGATTTCTGGTTACACCACCATCATTAACAAATACGCACAAAACCCGAACGCGGCGAAGTTGGCTCGTGAATACATCTTCAGCGACCAAGGCCAAATCAACCTAGCAGAAGGTTACGCACGTCCAATCCGTAGCAACGTTACGCTACCTCAATCAGTACAAGACAAGCTGATCTCGAACGAGCAATACAGCAACGTTCATCCCGTCACTGACTTCTCAGCATGGGAAAAATCAGCACGTCGTCTGCCGCGCCAATGGCAAGAAAGCGTATTGATTCACCAGCAGTAATCCCGCTTAACACACCACCTGTAACGGGTGGCTTATAGAAACAAGCAACAGAGAATAGACCATGAGCAATAAGGTTATCCTTGTTGTTCTAGATGGACTGAATTATCAGGTAGCCCGTGATTGCATGGGTTACCTGAACGGTCTTCTAGAGCAAAGTGATATGTATGAGAAACAGGGCGATTCGTACAATAACCAAGGCGATTTGCACAATAAACAGAGCAACTTGCAAAGCATGAGCACGCAAAAAAACAAGCTGCGCACCACGCTTTACCCTGTGCAGTGTGAGCTGCCATCTATGTCCCGTCCACTGTATGAGTGCATTTTAACTGGGGTTCGCCCTGTCGAGAGTGGCATCGTCAACAATCAAATCGTGCGTTTATCGAATCACGAGTCGGTATTTAGCTTGGCGAAGTCGCAGAACAAAGTGACGGCTGCAGCGGCATATCATTGGGTGAGCGAGTTATATAACCGAGCGCCATTTGATGCAGTACGTGACCGTTTCACCAACGATGAAACCATGAACATCCAACACGGTTGTTTCTACCACTGGGACCACTACCCAGATGAAGCCTTGTTCTTGGATGCTGAGCACCTGCGCGTCACTCATCAGCCTGATTTCTTATTGATTCACCCAATGAACATTGACGACATGGGACATAAGCACGGGCTGGATTCTCGCCAGTACCGTAATAGTGCTCGTGGCGCGGATATCTACCTATCGAACTACCTTGAGAAATGGGTAGATGATGGTTATCAAGTGATCATCACCAGTGACCATGGCATGAACAATGACCTGTCTCATGGTGGCATTCTGCCTGAAGAGCGTGAAGTGCCTTTCTTTGTGATTGGCGATAAGTTTACACACCAAGCTTGTGCAGTGAAACAGACCGACATCTGCGGCAGCGTGTGTCAGCTACTCAACTTAGATCACGATAAATCTTACACTCAGGAATTGTTGGCCCTATGAGCAGTTCTGTAATCACGCAGAGCGATGGCTCTGCGCTTAAACCCAAAACCAAATCTTTGTTTCAACGCTTCAAGCCCGCTTTGTGGCTTGCGCCTTTCGCATTGTTTTTCTATCTGTTCCAACTGGCACCTATGGTTTGGGTGCTGATCAACAGCTTCTTCTATGACGACGAACTCTCTCTCGAAAACTACGCTGAAGTGTTCGATTCTGCCTTTATGATGCAGGCTTTTGGCAACAGTTTATGGTTGTCGATTTGGTCGAGCATTGTTGGCTTAGCGATTGCGACTCTGCTCGTTTCTTCACTGCGCCGCGTTGATTCTAAAATCCGCGATGCGGTGATTGCTTTCACCAACATGAGCAGTAATTTTTCTGGCGTTCCGTTGTCTTTCGCTTTCATCATCATCCTTGGGACCAACGGTGCGATTACCTTGTTGCTCAAGCAGTATGGATTGCTGGGTGATTTCGACCTTTACGGCAAGTGGGGCTTGCTGGCGATTTACATCTACTTCCAGATCCCATTGGCGGTGTTGTTGCTCTATCCAGCGTTTGATGCTCTGAGTGACGACTGGCAAGCCGCTTCTGCATTGCTTGGCGCGAAAACTTGGCAATACTGGACCAAAATAGCGCTGCCAGTGCTGTCTCCTGCCTTGTTTGGCACCTTTATCATCTTGATTGCCAATGCGATTGGCGCGTATGCGAGCGTGTATGCGTTGACCTCAGGCAACTACAACGTGATTACGATTCGAATTGCGAGCTTGGTATCGGGCGACCTGTTCCTAGAACCCAACCTAGCTGCCGCAATTTCTGTGATTCTGATGGCGATGCTGGCCTTCATCACCGTGATTAACCAATGGCTGATCAGCAAAAGCTACGCAGGGAAGAGAAAGTAATGAATACCGTAAATACTCGCTTTCATAAAACGGTTGTCTATTCGATTGTCGGCGTCATGGTGATCCCGATCTTAGCGACCTTTATCTACTCGATCTCTTCTCGATGGGGCGCGACGATCCTGCCGGATGGCTTCACGTTAGATTGGTATATCAACCTGCTGACCGATCCTCGCTTCTTACAAGCCTTTGGTCGTTCGCTATTTATCTGTGTGGCGGCGCTGTCATTGAGTGTGGTGTTGGTTCTGCCTGCGATTTTCGTGGTGTTTTACTATTTTCCGAAGCTCGACAAGGTGATGAATATCCTGATCTTATTGCCATTTGCTGTGCCACCTGTGGTGTCGTCGGTTGGCTTGCTTCAGTTGTATGCCGATAGCGAAATATCACTGATTGGCACACCGTGGATCTTGATTGGTACTTATTTCACCATCGCGCTGCCATTCATGTACCGCGCGATTGCCAACAGCTTTGAAGCGATCAACCTGCAAGACTTGATGGACGCGGCACACCTGCTCGGCGCGAGTACTACTAAAGCATTCTTGTTGATTATTCTGCCAAACCTTAAGAAAGGCTTAATGGCATCACTGTTCTTGTCGTTCTCGTTCCTATTGGGCGAGTTCGTGTTTGCCAATATCTTGGTGGGTACACGTTACGAGACACTGCAAATCTACCTATACAACATGCGTCAAACCAGCGGCCACTTCACGTCAGCCCTTGTGATGACGTACTTCCTGTTTATTTTCTTACTGACTTGGTTGGCAAGTCGTTTCAGCCAGGGAACAAAATAATGAGCTATGTAAATGCAAAAAACCTCACCAAGAGCTTTGGTGACAACACGGTGTTTGAAGATATTGAATTTTCCATCGAGAAGGGCGAATTCATTACTCTGCTTGGCCCAAGTGGCTGTGGTAAATCGACTCTACTGCGCAGCTTGGCTGGCCTGAATCCTGTTGATGGTGGCGAGATCTGGGTCAACGGTGAAGAGATTACTCACCAAGTGCCGCAACAACGTGGCATCGGCATGGTGTTTCAATCTTATGCGCTGTTCCCGAACATGACGGTTGAAGGCAATATTGCGTTTGGCCTCAAGATGAAAAAGCTTGCTGCTGACGAGATTAAACGTGAAGTGGCGAAAGTGATTGGACTGGTGGACTTAACGGGTAAAGAGAAATTCTACCCGCATCAGCTTTCGGGAGGTCAGCGTCAGCGTGTTGCCTTGGCAAGAGCCTTGGTGGTCAAGCCGCGTATTCTATTGCTCGATGAGCCACTTTCGGCGTTGGATGCGAAGATCCGTAAACACCTTCGCCAACAGATTCGAGATATTCAAAAAGAGATGAACCTGACCACGATCTTCGTGACTCACGATCAAGAAGAAGCGATGATCATGTCTGACCGCATCTTCTTGATGAATAAAGGTGAGATCGTACAAGCCGGCACACCCGAAGAGATCTACACTCAACCTGCTAATGAGTTTGTTGCTGGGTTCATGGGGCACTACAATCTGGTGCAAGCGAACAAAGCCAAGCAACTTTTCAATATTGAAACAGAGTGGAAAGTGGCGATTCGCCCTGAATCTATCTACGTGAAAGAGCAAGGCCGACAGTATGGCGAGCATATCTCTGCGCCGAAAACGGGCACAATTCGTAACCACCAGCTCTTGGGTAATGTGATTCGCTACCAAGTGGACGTCGATGAATGTGAATTAACTGTCGATTTACTTAACCGTTCCTCTGAGCGACTGTTGGCAAACGGCAGCCAACTTGAACTCCTGTTTAACCTTAACGAAATTCAACCTGTGAGAGCCTAAGATGTTCAAACCTTTGTATGTATTTGATATGGACGAAACGCTGATCAATGCCGATGCAGCGATGCTCTGGAATGAGTTCTTGGTTGAAAAGGGCATTGCCACTGCGCCCAACTTTATTGATGAAGATAAACGCTTAATGGGCCTGTATTCGGAAGGCAAACTGAACATGGAAGATTACCTCACGTTTTCCATGCAGCCATTAGCCGATATGCCAACAGAGCAAGTCACCGCCTTGGTGGAAGAGTGTGTTGAACAGCATATTTTGCCTAAACAGTTCAAGCAGTCGAAACCTTTGATTGAGCAGTTAGAGCGTGACGATATCGACATGTTGATCATCTCAGCCAGCGTCACTTTCTTAGTAGAAGCGGTCGGCCGTAAGATTGGTATCGAGAATGCACTCGGTATTGATTTGATTGAAAACCAAGGTCGTTTCACGTCTCAAATATCAGGCGTACCAAGCTATCGTGAAGGCAAAGTGACGCGTTTAAAAGAGTGGTTAGACAATCAAGAAACCAATTACTCAGATATCCACTTTTATACGGATTCAATCAACGACTTACCTTTGTGTGAACATGCCGATTTTGCCTATCTGGTGAACCCATGTCCGCGTTTAAAAGCGTTAGCCGATCAACTGAACTGGTCGATTCTCAACTGGGATTAACGCTGATCTCATCTTTGAATTATGTTCGCTTTAGAACGAAAAAAGCCGCTGATGAAAGCGGCTTTATGATTCGTATTATTCTATTTCTAGTTTGTAACCTATCCCGTAAATGGATTTGATGTAGTCACATTTTTCATTTATCGAGACCATTTTTTTGCGTAAGTTTTTAATATGGCTATCGATAGTGCGATCACTGACCACTCTTCTATCGTCGTAGATTTTATCAATCAATTGATCGCGACTATAAATGCGGCCAACATTTTGATAAAGAAGGTGCAAAAGCCGAAACTCAGCTGGCGTTAAACTTAGCTTAATACCACATAGGACGGCGGTCATACTCAATTCATCAATATCAATGGCGTTCGTTGCTGACGTGGCTTGGGGCTTGTTGGAACGGCGCAAAATATTTTTCACCCTCACGACTACTTCTCTCGGGCTGTACGGCTTACATATATAATCATCTGCACCCAATTCAAGCCCAACGAGTCGATCGATCTCTTCGACCTTGGCTGTCGCCATAACCACTGGGATGTCACTGAACGTTCTCAGCTCTCGATAAATATCCAACCCGTCTCTATTGGGTAGCATGAGGTCGAGAATAATGAGTTTAGGCGATGCTTGCTTTACCCAGTCAATGACAAGGTTACCATCGATAATATGATGACTTTCAAGGCCAGAGTGCTCTAAGTACTCACACAGTACACTTGCTAATGCAGGCTCATCTTCGACGACTAAGATCACGATTTTATTTCCTTTGGTAACGCTATGATGATTCGTAGTCCACCCAATTCTGAGTGGTCGGCAGTAATGTGTCCTTGGTGCGCTTCAACGATATTTTTACAGATAGATAAGCCAAGCCCAGAACCGCCACTTGAGCGACTGCGCGATTTATCAACGCGGTAAAGCCTCTCAAACAAACGCGGAAGTGATGCATCAGGTACACCTGGATCACTGTCTTCAACGTTGATAATAATACTATCACTAATGTCGGTAACATCTATCGATACATGCCCATTATCGCTAGTGTATCGTGCGCTATTTTCCAACAGATTCACAAACAGTTGTGTCAGTAATCTCTCATCACACGAGGTAAACAGTGGCGCCGAATGGTCATAGTGCTTTGTTAATGTGATGTTTTTTTGTTCTAAACGGATCGAGTTTTGAACGATCACAGAATCAATCAGTTTATGTATATCAACGTTGTTTTTAACATTGAGGTTAAATCCGATGTCATACAGGGAGAGTTGGTGAAGATCCTCAACGAGTTGACCCAGTGTGATGATTTGTTGATGTAACGAGTCGATGTATTTTGGTTCAGGTGATCGGATACCGTCTTGTAGCGCTTCTAGTTCACTTCTAAGCACGGTGATAGGCGTTCTAAGTTCATGTGAAATATCTGATAACCACTGTTCTCTAAGTGTTTTCTGTTTTCTTAGTGTCTCGACAACACCGTTGAATATTCCGATGAGATCAGACAATTCATCATTGCCGCTTTTTTTAATGTAGAAATCGAGATCGCCATTTTCGATAGATTTGGCACCTTTCGACAAAGCACGCAATGGTTTCAAAAATCGCCTAACAAGAAACAAAGAGATAAGGAATGAAAGCAACACGGTAATCGATGCGATAGTGCTTACATGCGTCGTTTGTTGTTTGAAAAAGCTTTCTGCTAAAGGCCCTGATATTTCATCCATCTGGACGATGGAGATATACCCAATAACTTGATCATCCCGTGTTATTTCGACTAGCGCTTGATGCTGACCATCTTCAAGGTGATGTAGGTTTTCAGGCGGTCCAATTATGGCTCGCCCGTCTTGATCTAAAATGTTGAGTCGTTGCCAAATAGGTTGAAGGCCTGGCGATTCCGGCTCTCTTAATGGTGGTGGCGATGGGTGTCTGTCACGAGGATGTGGTCGTGAGGGGCCGCCAATGCTACTGGCGATTAAATGTGGTTCACGCTCTAGCCGCCTCCATTTTTCGGAAGGTGAGTAATATTGCTTTAAGTTATTGGCGAGTTCTTGAGCTAGGGCAATCTCATTATTATTTGTGAAATCTTGGAGCCCTCTTTGAAAACTGGAGTTAATAAAATAGGTCAGTACAAAGAGCATGGTCACGCACACCATTAGTATTGAAACAAACAGTTTGGTGAAAATTGATATGCGCACGTTCTCTCCAGAAATTAAAGTGAATTAAGACGATAGAGTGAGTTAAGACAATAAAATGAGATAAACCAATATTAGCCCTCGATCGTGTGGGAAATATGGACATTGATTTCTTTATTCATCTTAGGCCATGTATAAGCACTCTTTTGTTAGAAATGAATAGCGAGCTGACAGGGTGCTATACCCCATCAGCTCGCATTGAATTATCACTATTTTAGGATAACCCTCTAACCATTATTGACGTCTTGGTGGTGGTGGCGGAACTTCCTCTTCCGATAGACCACCGCTTCCATCTGCGTCTAGTTTATCAAAGTCATCGGCGAGTGGACCTCTGAGCTCTTCTAATTGTAATTCGCCATCACCGTTTGCATCCATTTCTTCAAAGCTTGGCATTTCTCTTGGGCCTTCACGGCTTTCAGCACACGCTTGAAGCGCGAATGTCGATGTCAGTAAAAGTAATGCTGTCGTGATTTTGTTCATAATTTAATTCCTATTCGTAACCAAATATAAGTGTATTTCTTTGACGCAAATAGGTTAGCGATCAAATTAGCAGAGAAAATGGATAAATCTAGGAGATGAAAGTTAGCGTTTAACTTTAATAGGGCATCAGATCATCAGCCCATCAAGTCAGGTTGTTTAAACCTCCATTGTTTCTACATAGTTTCCACATTTTCTATTTTTATCCTAGTCCACTATTGAACTCATGAATTTAATGCCTTTAGCAATAAAGGCAGAAAGCTATCGTTGGTATTGAAATGGATTATTTTTTAGGAGCCGTAGAATGAAGGCAATGGTAAAAAAATCAGTCGTTGTCTCTTCTACGTTGTTGGTTGCTTCTTATAGTAACGCTGCGCTTTATAGGGTGGTTTTGGAGGAATCACCAGTAGAAACTGAATCGGTGTATGGGGTCGCAGTTGAACCAGAGCTTGGTACAACGGATTGCTTTAGTACCAGTTGTGGTGACACCGACTACGCATTCGCAGGGGAAGCTCAAAATGCAGAACCAGGTTTTTCCTTTAAAGAGGAGGTCCCCTTTGGTATCGATAACACGTTCTACTATTTGGATTATGACGATATCTATAGCTACTGCACGAGCGAACTTGGCTACGCGACTTGTGAAGCTTGGAGTTCTTTATTGTGGTATGGCGATGATGATGCGGGCATTGGAGGCTTGAAAAATGAGCGTGATGCGTATTACGGGCTGAGCTATCAGACCAATTTCACGGCTTTTTATGATTCTTCTTCGCTAAGCGAGATCCCAGATGTTGGCAGCAACCCACCTGATGTGAGCAGTTATAGTTATTCCTTTGTTGATGGAACAGAGGAGAAGGTCATCACTAAAGTTGACGAGAATGGTTTTGTTCTTGGTAACACCAGCAGTGGTTACTACAGTTATAACAACCAATATATTCAGTTGTATAGGCAGCGTGGTTACTACGATACAGGCACTGAATTTACGGTTCTCCAACCTGAAGCCGATACCAGCATTACGATCAGCGATGCTGACGGCGAAGCGAATATAATATCCCAAATGGGAAGAACGATGGCTTTTGACTCTTTCAGTTATGGAGGGGAAAGCTATGTGGTCGGAAGCGCGTCCGTTGCGACTTTTTATTACAGTGATGGATACAAAGATTATGACTCTCCGTACACATCCGACAGTGATGCTGAGGATCTAGATAATTGTATCGATGAAGATATTGAGCCTGCTTTATATCCAGAGTGTCAGAACTTTGCTTTTGCTAATCGAGCTTTTGTCTGGAATATAACCGATGCGAATGGTCCCAATGATGATGGAAACCGTTTTGCAGTATCCGATTGGGAAACCAGTTTGACCTATTACTCTTACAACGATGATGAAGCTTCAGCACAAGCGAGTGTGAGGGCTGCAACGATTTCGTCTAGAGGGACATATAGCTCTTATCCTGTTTTAGTTGGTTACAATACGGAACTAGATGATTCAGATAACTTTCTTATGCAGGCTGCTGTGTTTAGGCCAAGCAGTACGTCAAATTTCAGCGTTTCGGAAAATGCTTGGACGACTACATTTATCGCTAATGCGACGGTAGAAGTGAGTGATTCATACATTCACAGTAATTCTGTCGCAACAGACATTAATGAAAACATGATGGTTATTGGTTATGCAAAACGAGATGGTGATTATCCGTCGGATCGTGTGTCTGATAATCGTATGTTCGTCGCTGATGCGAATGACACAACGCCAACAGCCACATTCTTCGCAAGTTTAGGTGAAGACATTTTCTTTGACAGTGCAGAGGGAAAAGCAAGTGAGATCAACAGCTACAATGAAATCGTTGGCTATGTTGACGCCGAAACTCACGCTGAAGTAGACGGACATGAAAGAAGGCATCGCGGCTTCATTTTCCCTTATAACGACACTGGTACCGATGCTGATAGACGTGCAAGATATAATGATCAAGCTTGGTGGTTAGACGACCTAACTAACGGTGGTGACGACAGTGATGCCAACAACCACTTTAGAATATTGGACGCAACCGACATTAATGACGCGGGTGTTATCTCAGGGACGGCAATACAATGTTTTGCGAGTGAAAGTAGCTCCTCTTCTATGGCTTATGATTCAACCGCACACTTTGCTTATTGTAATGATGGAGTAGGTGACGAGAGGGTAGTGGCTGTAAAACTTATCCCGATATCTGGAGCAACAAGTGAAGACATTGCTGAAAGAAGTGATGATAGCGCTGAAGATGTTGAACGTAGTGGTGCCGGTACCGGGCTATTGGTGCTTATCAGTTTAATGTCCGTGCTTTCAGTTCGCTTGAAAAAGTCTCGTTCTGTGATTGCCTAAATTGATGATGGGCTCACGAGAGAAACAACCTCTATTTGACCGTCAACCATTAAAGTAATGGGTTAGGTTTGATACTTCGTCCCATAAGAATACCGCTGGGATATGAAGCTTTTTAAAAGAGCATCACCTGTTTTGTGATGCTCTTTTTACGTTCAACATACACTTATCTCTTTCTGCTTTAGCCAAAAAAATCAATTGTAACAATTAAGTAACATCTCTTGCTTTGCTGTAAATCAAACCACCACTCTTCAATCCCTTGATAGCACTCACTTTGTTGTTGTGAGGGTTTGTGTGTAACAAATATTTTACAATTTGACGTGTTTTTAGCGTTATTGCCCATTTCCTTCGATGCATTCCAATCTTTCCGCTTGTGGGCCAAATTTAATTAAGGACAAAAAACACGTAATACAAAACCAATAGGTACAAGGAGAAAGTTCATGGTGGATACATACAACCCGCTTGGCACGGATGGATTCGAGTTTGTTGAATACACGGCCGTTGACCACAAGGGAATTGAGCAACTTAAAGCACTGTTTGTGTCACTTGGTTTTGCTGAGGTCGCCAAGCATCGCTCAAAAGAGGCTTGGCTGTATCGACAAGGTGACATCAACTTCATCGTTAATGAACAACCGCACAGCCAAGCGGAAGCGTTCGCTAAAGTGCATGGGCCATCGGTCTGTGGCATGGCTTTTCGTGTCAACGAAGCGACAGCTGCAATGGAACAAGCGTTTAAGGGCGGCGGTGAAGAGTACAAAACAGAAATAGGGCCGATGGAGCTGAGTATTCCTGCCATTTACGGCATCGGTGAAAGCCTGCTCTATTTTGTGGATCGTTATGGCAAGCAGAGCATCTATGACGTCGATTTCCGATTCTATGACGATGCGGAACAGCGCATGGCCGAAGCCAATGTTGGCTTGTATGAAATCGACCATCTCACGCACAACGTGAAACAAGGCAATATGGATGTTTGGTCTGGGTTTTATGAGCGCATCGGTAACTTCCGCGAGATTCGCTACTTCGACATTGAAGGCAAGCTGACAGGCCTTGTGAGCAGAGCCATGACCTCGCCATGTGGCAAAATCCGCATCCCTATCAATGAGTCTTCAGACGACAAATCACAAATCGAAGAGTTCATTCGTGAATACAACGGCGAAGGTATCCAACACATCGCACTTGCTACGGATGATATCTACAAAACGGTGAAAACCTTGCGTGATCGCGGCATGGACTTTATGCCAACCCCAGACACCTATTATGAGAAAGTTGACGATCGTGTGAAGGGCCACGGTGAAGACACCGATCTGCTACGTGACCTACGTGTGCTGATTGATGGTGCGCCGACTAAAGACGGCATCTTGCTGCAAATTTTCACGCAGACAGTAATCGGGCCTGTGTTCTTTGAAATCATTCAGCGTAAAGGCAACGAAGGTTTTGGCGAAGGCAACTTCAAGGTGCTGTTTGAATCGATTGAAGAGGACCAGATTCGTCGAGGAGTATTAGACGATGCATAAATGGATCTCGTTTCCTCATCGGGAGGGGGTGTGTTCTAAACAAGCGCATGCCGACTTCCCTGAAGAGGCAATCTATGAGCGAGAGGCGGGTCGAAGTGGTTTCTTCGGCCCTGCCGCTCACTTCCATCACCAACATGCCCCAACAGGTTGGTCGGAGTGGGAAGGTGATTTACGCCCTCGCGCTTTTGATTTTACGCTGGTGGAAAAAGCCAGCCAGATAACCCCTTGGGCGGTGCCTCATCTTTTGCACAACGCTGACTGCAAAATCCGAGTGTGGCGCATGGACGAGAAGATGGATTTCTTGGTGCGTAATTCCGATGGTGATGAGCTGTTGTTTATTCACCAAGGCAGTGCAAATCTCTATTGCGACTATGGTCATTTAGAAGTGAGTGAAGGGGATTACGTGATGATCCCGCGCTCAACCAACTGGCGCTTGGAGCCAAGGGAGCCGATGTTCATCTTGATGATAGAGAACACAGACGCGGCTTACTCCCTGCCAGAGAAAGGCATGGTCGGCAATCACGCGGTGTTTGATCCGGCGGTTCTTGATATCCCGTCGATCAACGACCAGTTTCGCGCTCAGTACTCCGAAGAACAAACCCAAGTTCAGGTGAAACGCCACGACAAAGCCAGTGTGATCACCTATCCGTTCAATCCATTGGATGCAATTGGCTGGCATGGCGACTTAGCCGTGGTCAAAGTGAATTGGCGTGATATTAGACCGTTGATGTCACATCGCTACCATTTGCCACCGTCTGCACACACGACCTTTGTTGGCGCAGGCTTTGTGGTGTGCACCTTTGTACCACGTCCGATTGAGAGCGACCCTGGGGCGTTGAAAGTGCCGTTCTACCACAACAATGATGATTACGACGAAGTGCTTTTCTATCACGCAGGGGACTTCTTCAGCCGCGATAATATTGAAGCGGGCATGGTGACCTTCCACCCTGCGGGCTTCACTCATGGACCTCACCCGAAAGCCTTTAAGGCTGGGCAAGCGTATAAGAAAAAGTTCACCGATGAAGTGGCGGTGATGATCGATACTCGCCATGCACTGCAGTTCTCTGACGAACTTGATAGCGTTGAGAACAAAGAATATGTCTACAGTTGGCAAGAGAAGTAAGGGGCAACAAGGATGAAATTAGCAACCAAGAAAAATGGTACTCGCGATGGCCTATTGATGGTCGTGAGTAAAGATCTCAAACAGTGCGTGCCAGCGACGGAGATTTTCCACGCAATGCATCTTGCACCCACCATGCAGGTAGCCTTGGATAACTGGGACAGCGTTGCTCCTCAGTTAGAAGAGTTATACACCTCGCTCAATAACGGGCATGTGACTGGCAGTGAAGTGTTTGCCACTCAGTATTGTGAATCACCATTGCCACGCGCTTATCAATGGGCTGATGGCAGCGCTTATGTAAACCACGTTGAACTGGTGCGTAAGGCGCGTGGTGCTGAAATGCCAGAAAGCTTCTGGGTCGATCCATTAATGTATCAAGGCGGCTCAGATGCCTTTATTGGTCCACGTGACAATATTGAATTTGCCAGTGATGAATGGGGTATCGATTTCGAGGGTGAAGTCGCGGTTGTCACCGGAGATGTGCCAATGGGTGCTAGTGCTAAGCAAGCGCACGATTCGATTCGTCTGCTGATGTTGGTGAACGATGTGTCGCTGCGTGGCTTGATTCCAGCAGAGCTCGCCAAGGGCTTTGGTTTCTTCCAGTCTAAGCCCTCTTCAGCGTTTTCCCCGGTTGCCGTTACGCCTGATGAGCTAGGTGAACAGTGGAAAGGCAGTAAGGTACACCTGCCACTGACTTCAACCTACAATGACCAGCCTTTTGGTTGTCCGAATGCGGGCGTCGATATGACTTTCAATTTTGCCGAACTAGTTGTGCATGCTGCGAAGACTCGTCCACTGTCGGCTGGTGCGATCATTGGCTCTGGCACGGTTTCCAACAAGCAAGGCACTGACCACGGCACCTCAATTGCCGAGGGCGGCGTGGGCTATTCATGCATTGCCGAGGTGCGCATGATAGAGACGATTCGCGATGGCAAACCGTCGACTCAATTCATGTCGTTTGGTGACTCGATCAAGCTTGAGATGTTTGATGAAGCGGGTGACTCGATCTTTGGCGCGATTGACCAAAAAGTCAGTCAATATCGAGCGTTATAGCCCATATTATAAAGATTCAGCTCAAGCGAGATCATTGTATGAATCAGAACATGACACTTTACGGTTACTGGCGCTCTTCGGCTGCCTATCGGGTGCGTATTGGATTGAACCTAAAGCAACTCGACTATGAGTCTAAATCGGTGCATTTGGTGCGTAATGGCGGCGAGCAGCATGATCCACATTATCGTGAGCTCAACGCCAGTGAGTTAGTGCCTGTGCTGGTGGATGGTGAAGTTAAACTCAATCAGTCGCTGACTATTTTGCAATATTTGGATGAAAGCTATTTATGTGAGAGCAGCCCAGACTCATTGTTGATTCCCGAGCAAACACCATTGCGCTATCAAGCGTTGGCAATGGCTCAGGATATTGCGATAGAAATTCACCCTCTGAACAACCTGCGCGTGTTGCAGTATTTGGAGCGGGAATTGTCGTGCGAGCAAGAGGCGAGAATGGACTGGCTTCATCATTGGATGAACCAAGGTTTCCGTGCTCTAGAAGAGAAACTGGCAAAGCACAGAAAAGCACACGGTGATTCGGTTTATAGCCTCACCGATTCACCATGCATTGTCGATATTTGCTTGGTGCCACAGGTGTATAATGCGCTGCGCTTTGGCGTTGATATGTCGCCTTATCCGCTGATTAACTCAATTGTCGAAGCGTGCAATCAGTTACCTGCTTTTATTGAGGCGATGCCAGAGAATCAAGCGGATGCGAATGATTCCATGTAGATTCACTGATGTAAACGCAAATACTTTTCCCTTACGCTACCAAAACCGTTTTTGGACTATTCTGTTCTAGCCTGATTGCTCATTTAGCAATATACGAATATCTTCACGTATTGGAAAGTCGCTTGATTGAGTGTGCAGTTTTATTGGTGCAGATTAGTATCAATGAAACGGGAGAAGTCATGATCATTAGTATACCAACCGGAGAACGCGCCTCCGGTTGGTATGTTGTTACATCGAAAATATAATCAAGCTGTTACCACTTATACTTCCAACCCGCTTGAGCTAGATAGAATTTCTGGCTGTTGTCTGAACCACTGGTTAGGCCCGCAGACTTAGACTCATCCCACTTGGTTTCTTCGTAAGCCATACCTACCCACAACGTTGATTTAGGGCTCAGTTTATAGTCGATATTCAAACCTAAACGCAGCCCGTCGTCTGTCTCATTGACGACGTTGTAGTTGTTTGACGCATCATAGATTTTCTCGTTGATGAAGTAGCGGAAATAAGGCATCACGCTCCATTTGTCATTAATTTTAGTTGGGAAGTACCCACGAATCTGGTTTTGTTCCCAGTTCTTGTTTTGGTCGTTATCCCAAGTCCAATCGGTGTATAGGTAGACTTTTGCTGTGAAACTATCACTGTGTTTATACGCAAAACCATGCTCCGCTTCCCACTCGTAATCGTTCTCTCCTACGAAGCGATCATAGTAGTAAAACGCATCCCAGTAAGAGAATGAGAGTTTATCGGTGATCTTAAACTCACCACTAGGCATTATCCAGTACAGGTTGTTGCTGCCACGAGCATCTGTTCCCGGTGCAGAGTCGTTAGATTCTTTTCGGTATGTAGCGTTCAGATTAAAGACCACATCATCGTTGCGAACTAAGTTACGAGTCGCACCAATCTGAGTACGGTTTCGTTGAAACGAGTTATCTGTGTTATTTAGATCCTCAGTGATCGAACGGCGCGCCACTTTATGTTCAAGAAAATAGCTCCATTTGGAGTTAGGGCTATTAATGAATAGCTGTGCGACTGGGGTGAGTTTGTCTATCACTGCATTGCCATCAGGGTCTCTGTGCCCTTCAAACTTTTCCATTTCCATGTAAATGTTCGACGCAACGTTCCACTCAGAGGTAAAGTTTTGGGTTAGCTCTTCCGTTTCAACTTTTACGGCGTTGTCTTCAGTCGCAAGCGCGAGACTAGGTAGAAGCAGTGCTAGTAGGGTAGCTCCAGACTTTTTATTTATCATTTTTATTATTCCTAGGACGAATTATTGGTAGTTCACTGAATGGCCGAATGGGTAAATAACGTCACCGTTGTCATTTTTTACATCTACTGGAAGAGTTCCTGTTGGTGCGTTCAGAGGCAGTCCCGTTTGAGGGTTTAAAAACAAGGTGCGAATACCAGAGCTAATGTTTGCTTCAAGTGAATTGCGGTCATTGTTGGTCACGTCGAACCCTGTGATACCGTAAATAGCGATGTTCGCTTGTACACCGTCTACATGGGCAATGTCGTAAGGATTACGCGTTGAAATCATCACCAGTTTTTTGCCTTCAGCGTTCGCGATATCTACGATTTTCTGAGCATTTGCCGCGTGGCCCATTAGGTTGTATGTCGACATGATAATCAGATCGGACTTTACAATGGTGCTACGAAGCTCATTTTCATTTAAGTTATCTTCCATTAATGCCGCTTTCTGCTCGCTAATGAACATTGGGTGATTACCTGTCTCTTGTTTCACAACGTTCAGGTACTTGGTTACAAGTGCATTGCGGCTATCTTCATCAGAAATAACTAGGATATTGCTGGCTTCACTTGGATCGACAGGCAATACATTATTTTGGTTTTCAATAAGCGTGATTGATGCATCAGCGACCTTTTTCTCTTCAAGTTTGTTCGCTTCAGAGCCTACTGAGTCGATGGCAAACTGTTTGTCTGTGGTTTGGTAAACCAGACCCATTTGAAGCTTTTTCTTTATAACGCGAGTTGCGGCTTCTTTCATACGCTCAAGGAACTCTGGATTGGTTTCCATTTTGTCTTCTAGGTAGACAAATAGGCTTTCCAACTGTTTGATTTCTTCTTGGTTGGTAATTTGAAGCGGCATCAAAGCAATATCAGCACCGGCGACCAGTGAAGCGTGAACCGCGTAGTTGCGATCAAAGTTGTCAGCGATGGCCCCCATATCGAGCGCATCGGTCACAATCAGGCCATCAAAGCCAATTTGGTCACGTAAAACCCCTGTCAAAATAGGTTTAGAGAACGTTGCTGGAATCAACATTTCTTTGTCACTTAAGGTCGCTTTGATCATGGTGTCATCTACGCTTGGTAGCGTCACGTGCGCAGACATAATTGAATCGGTACCGTGCTCAATCGCGTACTTAAATGGGGCAAGGTCGATCGCTTCCCACTCTTCGCGCGAGTAGCTCACTTCTGGTAAGTCGTAGTGAGAATCGACGCTCACATTGCCATGCCCAGGAAAGTGCTTCAGTGCACTGATGACGCCAGCTTCATGAATACCATCCATGTAGGCGGTAGACATTTCATTGATCACATCAACATTGCTGCTGTACGAGCGCACACCAATGATCGGGTTGTTCTGGTTCACATTGACATCAACCACAGGGCCGAAGTTGTAGTTAATGCCTAAAGCGGACAGCTCTGAGCCGTGAATCTGGCCAGCAACGTAAGCATTGTTCGCGTCACCAGAGGCAGCTAGCGCCATGTTTCCTGGCATCTCTGTGCCATTCTGCAATCGAGTGACGTAACCGCCTTCTTGGTCAGTCGCGATGAGAAGAGGTAGGTTACTGCTCGCCTCTTGCAAGGCATCAGTGAACTCGACGATTTGATTCGAATTCACTAGATTTTGGCGAAATAGAATTACACCGCCGATATGGTAGTCGGTGATCATCGAGCTTATGTCATGGTTAATTCGAGTTACAGGGATCTCTTCATCGGTGTATGGGTCTTTGCCCCACGAGCGAAAATCCATCATCAATGTTTGACCGATTAACTCTCTGTTATTCATCATACTTACGACGCTTTCAGCGTATTTTTCTGGTTGTTGCTGGTACTGCTCTAGGTCTTGATTACTGAATTTATTCATGCCACTCGAACAACCCACAACAGACAATACTGCTGTACTCAAAATGATCTTATTCAATTTCATCACTGCTTTTACCTAAGTTAAATCAACGTTTTTGGAACCAAACATGTACGTAGCAAAGAAACCCACGACATACGAAATAAGAAGACCAATAACAAACACCGCCATCCCTGCAAAAATACCGCTGTTAGAAGTCATTAATGGCACAGCGACAATACCCGATGGGCCAAACACTGTATTTAAACCGACTGGCATCCCTAAGTAAGAGACCAATCCAATAAAGAACCCGCCTGCTGCACCGCCAATACAAGCGGTAACAAACGGTTTTACTCGTGGAAGTGTGACGCCGTAAATCAGCGGCTCACCTATACCCAACAAACCAGGCACAATAGCCCCTTTGACTTGAGTGCGAAGAAGAGAGTCTTTTTGGGCTTTGAAGTACAACGCCATTGACGCGCCGACCTGACCGCCACCCGCCATCGCCAAGATTGGGAACAGAGAGTTAAAGCCTTGCGCTTCCATAAGTGCAAAATAGACAGGAACAAACCCTTGGTGAATACCAAACACGACAGAGATAAGAAATAGGCCAGCCAGTAAAGCGGCACCAAATGGGTTGTCGTTTAAGTTAAGGAATAACCAAGACATGCCTTTGAACAACTCGCCACCAATCGGCATGATCAACAAGTAGGTGACCGCGCCCATAATGAGAAGCGTGACGACAGACGTTAGGATCATATCGAGGTCATCGGGCATGTATTTTCGAACCAGTTTCTCTACGTAAGCACCGGTGATTGCCGCGAGTAATACCCCAATGATGTTGCCACGCGGGTCGATAGAGAATCCGAAAAACTCATTCATCCCTGAGTAGACGCCGGACGTGGCGGTTGGGTCATATCCCAAGACGAACAGTGAAGCCAGAATCGCCCCGTTAACGCCAGAGCCGCCAAAGGCTTGCTGGGCGTTATAGCCAATCAGAATGCTCAAAAAGGCAAAAAGGCCGGTACCAAATACTTTCATGTAGGCAACAAGGTCTAACAGCGACTTGCTTGGTTCTTGATCGATAATGTAGGTCTGCTCAAGTAAGGTTGCAAAACCAAGCAACAGACCCGCCGCGATAAAGCCAGGGATTAAGGGGGTAAAGATGGTAGCGAACTTACTAAGAAATCGCTGTACTCCACTGGTTTGCTTGCTCTTCATTTGCTTTTTTTGTTCAGCCGCAACCGTAGACAAATCTTCCTCTGCATTAGTTTGTTTTACGGTCGCTTCAGGCTGCTCAAGCATCAAGCTGTTCATCAGATCAGAAGCTTGTTGCGCTTTACCTGGCCCAAGAATGATCTGAAGTTGTTCGTCACTCTCTACCACACCCAGAACGCCTGGGGTTTTCTTGATGGTATCCAGAGACGCTTGATTGATGTCTACGAGGGCTAAACGTAAGCGGGTCATGCAGTTCCCACATTTACGAATGTTGCCACTGCCGCCAACGGCCAACAGTAAAGCTTCAATCATGGTAGGCGTTATTTTTGCCATTTGAATTACCTTTTATAACTGAATTTAATTATTCGTCGGCGAGTGCAGTTCGGATGAAACCACCGCTTTTATTGAGTCGTGCACAGGCTTCTTCGGCGCTGATGCCAGCCAAAATCATGAGAATTGCGGTTTTGCAGTTGTTATTACAAGCGTTAAGCGCATATTCAGCGTGTTTGCTGTCAACTCCGGTTGCTTCAATAACAATGTTGATTTGACGTTGGACGAGTTTGGCGTTGGTCGCCTCTACATCAACCATCAAATTTCCAAACACTTTCCCACTGCGGATCATGGCGCCGCTGGTCAACATATTGAGAACCAATTTCTGAGCGGTACCGGCCTTCATTCTTGATGACCCAGTCACCACTTCAGGGCCGACAACTGGAGTAATCGCAATGTCTTCGGAATTTGCCATTGGAGATCCGGGGTTACATGAAATTGACACAGTGGTCGCTCCGATGAATCGAGCATAGGTGAGGCCACCCAACACATATGGAGTTCGACCGCTCGCGGCTATTCCGACGACTACGTCTGACTCTGTTAGCGCCAACGATTTTAAATCTGCTTGTGCGATCGCAGGATCATCTTCCGCGTTCTCTACAGCTTTTAAGATGGCTTGGTGCCCGCCAGCAATAACGCCAATGACTTGTTCAGGGCTCGTGCCATAAGTCGGTGGGCATTCGCTTGCATCTAAAATGCCTAAGCGCCCAGAAGTGCCAGCGCCGATGTAGATTAATCGGCCACCTTTTGCAAAAGCACTTGTGATCGCGTCAACGGCTTTTGCAATGTGAGGAAGGACTTCTTCTACGGCTAACGCAACACGTTGGTCTTCTTTGTTGATGACGGCTAGCATGTCAATTGTTGATAGCTTATCAATGTCTGCGCTTGCAGGATTGCGGCTCTCTGTAACCAAACGGTTCAAATCGATCTTCATTACTTGTTCTCTTACCCAATACAAACTGAGGGCGATACTAAAGAATAAAATATTCCGTTTGAGTGATAAAAATCACAGTTAGAGTTATTCTGAAGTGGTGATTTAGGTGGAATAATTGTGATAAATTTATACTAAATCCCAGGCATTCCGACTTAAGTGGCGGTTTGAACTGAATATTCATTATTCTTCATTAGGAATATTTTATTCTAAAATAATCGAGGTGAAATGTGTCAGTCGTGAATAAAATTGTCAGCCGTCGTACTCAGCTCTCTGCCAATGCGAGAAAAATTGCGGATTGGATAACATCAAATGTGGAACAGGCAGCCTCATTGACAAGCCAAGAACTGGCGCAAGCGACCAACGTGAGTCAATCAAGTATCGTGAAATTTACGCAGCGAATTGGTTTTAAAGGCTACAGTGAATTCAAGTTAGCGCTGACGGAGGATATAGGTCGAAAGCACGCCATTCAAACCACCCCACTGCACAGTAATATTCTGGCCGATGACCCATTCAGCGTTATTTCTCAAAAGCTTGTGCAAGAAAAAACCGATGCGATGATCCAGACAACCAATGCGCTGTCACTTGATACCTGCACGGAAGCTATTCGACTGTTAGATGGTGCCAATAGAGTGCAAGTCGTGGGTATTGGAGGCTCAGCACTCACGGCAAAAGAGTTTAGCTTTAAATTGCTGAAATTAGGCATTACCGCTTTAGCAGAACAAGACAGTCACGTTCAGATAGCGATAGCCCGTACGCTTACCCCGCAAGATGTCCAAGTTGTTATTTCGTTTTCAGGGGAAAGAAAAGATGTGTTAATCGCCGCAGAAACAGCAAAGGAGCAAGGTGTTAAGGTCATCGCTCTTACCTCCGCTCGTAAAAGTAAACTTCGAAGCATCGCGGATTTATCCTTTGATACGATTGCTGATGAAAGCCAATACCGAAGTTCATCGATAGCATCCCGAACAGCTCAAAACATTATTACTGATTTGCTGTTCATTGCATTAGTGAAGCAAAGAGATGAATCAGCAAGACAGCTTATTGATGACATCAACTCAGATATTCGTCAGGTTTCGCATAGATAACTGGTTACTTTACTTTCTTCTAGCTTGGATTTTTTGAGATAGGAACACTAAAGCGAAACAACACTCTTTATCTCTTCCAAAACCTCGGCGTTAGCGATAGCCCCGAGGTTTTCTACATTTTTGCCATTGATCACCTGTTTCACAGCCAACTCCACCAGTTTGCCAGATCGTGTTTTTGGCACATCGCTGATCGCAAATATCTGGCTTGGCACGTGTCTTGGCGAACAAGAGGATTTGAGTTTGCTTTTGATGGCTGTCAGTAACTTTTCATCTAAACTCACACCTTGCTGCAGCTGAACAAACAGCCATACCTGTTCATTGCGGTCGATGTTTTTACCGACTGCTATCGAATCGATGATGCCGTCAATGGTGTTCACTTGCTGATAGATTTCGGCCGTACCAATTCGCACGCCACCGGGGTTGAGTGTGGTGTCGCCTCGCCCGTAGAACAGGTAGCCGCCATGTTCGCTCTGTGCGACTTCATCACCGTGATGCCACACATTGTCGAACCTATCCCAATAGGTGCTGTGATAGCGCTCTCCGGTGTCATTCCAAAAGCCAGCGGGGAAGTTGGGTAGGGAGTTGGTGCATACTAATTCGCCACGTTCGTGATCGACCTTTTGACCAGACGAATTGAACACCTTGATGTCGACGCCGAGCCCGGCCTGTTGGCACTCACCGCGATACACAGGCGAGATTGGGTTACCCAAAACAAAGCAGCCACAAATATCCGTGCCGCCAGAAATCGACGCTAAATGCAGATCTTGCTTGATGTGTTTGTAAACGTAATCGAACTGCTCTGGGTAAAGCACAGAACCCGTCGAGCACAGTGTTCTTAATTGAGGCAGAGAGTGGCTGTCGATTGGTGAGAGTTCGGCTTTCTCAATCGCTTCTATGTACTTGGCTGAGGTGCCAAATGTCGATACGTCAGCACGCTGCGCTAAATCCCATAGAACGTTAGGTTGCGGGTAAACCGGGCTACCATCAAAGATAACCAAACAAGCACCGCTGGCGAGCGCAGATACGTGCCAGTTCCACATCATCCAACCACAAGTGGTGTAGTAGAACACGCGATCTCTTGGTTTAATATCGCAATGAAGCTGATGCTCTTTTAGGTGGTTGATGGTAGTGCCACCGACAGAATGCACTATACATTTGGGTTTGCCTGTGGTGCCGGAAGAGTGGAGTACAAACAACGGTTCATTGAAGCCGACACGAGTAAATCGAAGAGGTTTTGTCTGATAGTGATTAATGATGCTGTGCCAGCTTAGAATCGACACATCATGTTCAACTTTTTTCTTCTCTAAATCGCTCTTCTCTAAGTCATTACTCGGTTTCAAATAACCGATCTCACACACCTGTTTTAATTCGTTTAAGTGTTCGATGATTTCACGGTTCTTGCCCGCCATATCGAACGTTTTGCCATTGAAGGTGTAACCGTCACAGGTGAACAGCACCTTAGGTTTCACCTGTCCGAATCGCTCAATCACACTCTCTACTCCAAAATCAGGCGAGGTCGATGTCCAAATCGCGCCTAAGCTGGTGGCGGCTAGCATGGCTATCACGGTTTGTGGCAGATAGGGAGTATACGCAGCAACTATATCACCTTGTTTCACTCCGCTATCGACAAGCCATTGCTGAACACTAGAGACAGCTTCACACAGGGTTTCCCATGTATAACTCTGTTGTTCGCCACGTTCATTCTCAAACCAAATCGCAAGCTCATCAGGCATGGTGTGTGCCAAACGCAGCAAGTTCTCGGCGTAGTTTACTTGTGCATTGGGAAACCAAACCGCATCACGGTTCGATTTAGGCTGCTGCCAGCGGCTCCCACCTTGAGCTTTGATGGTCTCGCTTTCTGCCTTGTTAATAGAGTCTTGTGAGCCGACTACTCCACAAAACTGCCACACGTTTTGCCAAAACGATTCCGGCTGAACTACAGACCATTGGTGGAGTTCGGCATAGTTTTTTACGTCCCTATCTAGGTTTAACCAAGACTGTTCAAGGCTATCGATGAATCGGGTTAAGTTGGCATTGGCGATACGCTGCTCGCTTGGCTGCCAAATGGGCTTATTGCTTTCGTGCATTCCTTTACCTTTAACAAAAAGTTAACGTTTTCAGTCTGGTATTTAGGTTTTACAAAGTCAAAAGTTCAGCAAAATAAGCGCTTGGTGGAATTGTGTAAATAAAATGTTACACGATCGCTTGTTTCGAAAAATCGCGCAAATTGGCGCTTATAAGGAGTGGAGATAGGCTTAAAGTGAGACATTCGAAAGGAGGTGTGTAATGACTCAATATCATTCTAAGCCCGTGAGCCAAGAGGGATGGGTTGAGTGGAGCCTCGAAGAAGATGCCATTTGGCACGACTTGGTGAAAAGGCAACTGGACGTCATTAGTGACCGCGCTTGCGATGCCTATTTGCACGGTCTGACCTTGCTGGATCTGCCATTGGACAGAGTTCCTCAGTTGCCAGAGATAAATAAAGTGCTAATGGAAACAACCGGTTGGCAAGTTCAGCCTGTGCCTGCATTGATCGATTTCGACCGATTCTTTGATTTGCTCGCCAACAAGAAATTCCCAGTTGCGACATTTCTGAGAACGCGAGACGAGTTCGATTACTTACAAGAACCTGATTTCTTTCATGAAATTTTCGGCCATTGTGCCATGCTCACTAATGCCGATTTCGCGGCTTTCACTGAGCATTATGGAAAACTAGGCCAAGCCGCCACATCTAAACAGCGCTCTTATCTTGCCCGTTTGTATTGGTTTACGGTTGAGTTCGGTTTAGTAAAAGAAGGCCAACAACTGAAAATCTATGGCGGTGGCATTCTTTCGTCTCCAGCGGAAACTATGTATGCGTTGGGAGGGGATTTGGCCGTTCGCGAGCGGTTCGATCTGCAAACGGTTTTAAGAACGCCTTATCGTATCGACATCATGCAGCCGAAATATTACGTGATCGACGAGCTATCTGAGCTCTTTAAAATCAGTCAGGAAAACCTATTACAGCAAGCTGATCTCGCCATCGATGCGGGGTTACTACCACCACTTTTTGAACCCAAGGAACCAACACATGTTGAATGAACAAAAATGCGAAGCCTGCAGTATCGACGCGATTGCCCTAAGTGAAGATGAACAACAATCTTTACTGTTGGAGTTGTCAGACTGGCAGATCATCGAAAGAGACGGCATCCCGCAGCTTGAGAAGGTGTTCAAGTTTAAGAACTACAAGCAAGCATGGGCATTCAGCAACATAGTGTCAGAACTGGCAGAAGAAGAGTTCCACCATCCTTCGATCTTATTGGAGTGGGGCAAAGTCACCGTCACTTGGTGGAGCCACTCAATCAAAGGCCTGCACAAAAATGACTTCATCTGCGCCTCACGCTGCGATGTGTTCGCGGTGAGTGAATAGTTTTGTAGGTTAGGAGTTACTCTTGCAACCTCTGTGATGCGATTAACTCATTATTCGGCTCATAATGTGAGTTGAATAATTGCCTTAAACAGCTCATAGTATGAGTTTAATAAGTGATACTTTCGCATCATGGGGCGTAATATGTGGATTTGGCAGCAAGATAATTGGCCAAACTTTGTTTGGGATAATCAGAGAATAGGCGTGAGGTTAAGAGAAGTTCGGCTTAATCAGGGCATTTTATTGGGTAAGATTACCTCCCAGTCGGCAGACCAATCCCAAACCATGCTCGACACCTTATTAGCGAACATAGTCCATTCCAGTGCGATTGAGGGAGAAAAGCTTAATGCTTTCTCGGTCCGGTCTTCTTTAGCCAATAAACTCGGTGTCAGTGAAGATCGACCTTTTCCAACGACAGAACAAACCGATGGCCTAGCTGAAATTATGTTGGATGCGGTGCAGAACCTAACAGAGCCACTAGCGCTTGATAGGATCTTACATTGGCACGATAGACTGTTTCCTCAAGGCTACACCATGTTTAACCCTGTAGTTGGAGGTCAGCTACGAGGTGACGCTCCGATGCAAGTGGTATCAGGAAGAATTGACCGCCCAACCGTGCACTTTGAAGCGCCTAGCCGAGACATTCTTGATGCTGAGCTAGATACATTTATCAAATGGTTTAATGATTCACTTACCGACGCCACACTCGATCCTCTATTGCGAGCCGCAATCACTCACCTTTGGTTTATCACCTTACACCCGTTAGATGATGGTAATGGTCGTATTACTCGATTGTTGACCGACTTGGCGTTAGCACAGGCCGAGCAGCAGTCGGTACGCTTCTATGCGATGTCGGTGGGAATTCTCGCTAACCGCAAGCATTACTACGAGATATTGGAGCGAACCCAGAAAGGGGGACTCGATATTAGCGAATGGTTGATGTGGTTCTTAGATACGTTAGACGAGACGTTTACAGGCGTTTTCGCTGAGGTCGACCAAACTGTATATAAGACTAACTATTGGCGCAGCATCGATCAAACCAAGCTTACGGCAGAACAAGTAAAAGTGCTGAATAGGATGCTCGATGGTGATTTTTCAGAAGGTATCAATGCCAGTCAATATCAGAAAGTAGCAAAGGTGAGCAGCGCCACAGCAACACGTCATTTGAACGCTTTGATTGAGCATGGCTGCTTAGTTAAATCTGGTTCTGGTGGCAGAAGCACGCGCTATCTGTTGCCGGAGTAGGGCTCACTTCAATTTATATACTTAAAGGTGCTGAGAATGTTGGCAGTTCTTTAGCCACAGAAGGTTGTTAAACGAGCCAACTTATAGGTTAAATCTCGCTCCTTCTTTTTACTACTATTAAAATGTGCAAATACAATGACAAATGAAGAAATACAATTATATAACGATATAGTTAAGTCTGGGTTTCCTGTATTAGGGACATTATGTGGTGGTTTAGTTGGTGCAGCATCAACTTATCTTTTAACAAAGTTGAATAACGACAATGACGAAAAGAAAGACGCTCAAAAGCTGCGGAATGATCTGTTAATGAAAACTGCAAATGATGTAGCAGAATTTGAGCATTTAATGGCGATTTATACGACTACATTAGCGAATTATCTAAGAGATCAAGTCGATGACGGCTCTTTGAAAACAGCTTACCTAAATTCATTCAATAGTAATCTAACTTTACGTAAGGCTAGAATGAATCTCCATATTCTCGGAATGGAAGCATCGTTAGAGTTATTAGAAGGGTATGTTGAGGCTACAAGAGAAGTGCTAGCTTATGGAAAGCGGTTAGATATAAAAAGAGCTATTGAACTAAATCAGAAGATATCTAAGGGTCCAATTTTATTCTATCAATCATTATCGATCGATCCTTAACGCCTTTTTGTTGTTTAGCAAGCTAACTTTCAAAACTCTGCTTTTCACTTTTTAGTTGCTCTTCACCAAACGCACTTTCCCAAACTAGCTTGACCTGCATCAGTGACTTGCTTGGTTTCGGGTCTCATAAACCCTTTCTGTTACTCATAGTATTGGTTTTATGAGGCTGCTCTATGATATATTTCTCGGCCAAGCGTATTACAGACGAAGGCTAATAATGTCTATCAACCTTTCACTCCTTCCACCCAGTGAGAAAAATAAAATCGAACTGGATAAGCAAGCATCGTTTCTTGTATGGAAACTGAAGCAAGCGAAATGTGGCCCTGAAGCCATTGTTGAAGAAGCAATGAAGCTAGGTGACCCAGAAGAAAAGGCTTGGTTTGATCAGTCTGTAGAAAAATACAAACGGGTAATGGGTGTCGCATAAACGCAGACAAACCTTGCCCAGCAGTGCTGTAGAATTGAAATGACACAGTAATTTGCTAGAATTTGCACCGTTAATTGAATCAGAGAGAAGATCCCGATGGGAAGAAGTTTTGAAGTGCGCAAGGCCTCAATGGCGAAAACTGCAGGCGCAAAAATTAAAGTTTATTCTAAATACGGTAAAGAGATTTACGTACTGGCTAAGAACGGCAGCTCTGACCCAGACATGAACCTACCTCTTAAGCACCTGATTGCTAAAGCGAAGAAAGACCAAGTACCAGCTCACGTTATCGACAAAGCGATCGATAAAGCGAACGGCGGCGGCGGTGAAGACTTCCAACCAGCTCGTTACGAAGGTTTTGGCCCAGGTGGCACAAGCGTAATCGTTGACTGTCTAACTGACAACGGCAACCGTACTTTCCAAGACGTTCGCCAATGTTTCGTTAAGACTGGTGCGAAAATCGGTGTTGAAGGTACTGTTTCTCACATGTTCGCTCACCAAGCTGTATTCCAGTTTAAAGGCGAAGACGACGAGATCATCCTAGAAACGCTAATGATGGAAGACGTAGACGTGACTGACGTTGAGCTAGAAGACGGTGTTATCACTGTATTCGCTCCAACGACTGAGTTCTTCAAAACGAAGACTGCACTAAACACTGCGTTCCCAGAGCTAACGCTAGACGTTGAGGAAATCACTTTCGTTCCCCAAACAACTACGCCAGTAGCTGAAGAAGATTCTGAGAAATTCCAGAAGTTCTTAGACATGCTTGACGACTGTGATGACGTTCAGCAGGTTTACCACAACGCTGAGCTGTAATATCAATCTATAATTGATAGCTTTGCTCTTGTGAGTAAATGTAGAATACAAAAAACCGAGCCTAGTGCTCGGTTTTTTTATGAACGTTATACCTGATTTTCCTTGATCATCGTTCCATAATGTACGGCTGACAAAGCGTTCTCTGGTCGCGATTTATCGCTGAACTTCATTATATTGTTCGTCTTATCCCGACATGAATCTGATTTAAGTACTCCCTGAGTATCATCGGGGTGATCGCCAAGCGTATTTAGTGTACAAAGAAAGAAAATATCAGCCAAAGGCTTTGACCCTGCTTATTGATGCATTGATTGAGAGTGTTCGATCTTTTCATAGCGATGGTTTGGTCAAATAAAAGGAGAAAAAAATGAAAGTAAGTTTTATCGGGCTAGGCGTTATGGGTTTCCCAATGGCAGGCCATCTAGTCAAAGCCGGTTTTGAAGTAACGGTATTTAACCGCACTCACAGTAAAGCGCTAGACTGGGCTGATAAACACCAAGGTAAAGCGGCAGAATCTGTGGCTGAATGTGTAGCGGAAGCTGACGTGGTATTGGTTTGTGTGGGCAACGATGACGACGTACGCAGCATGACAACCAGCGAAACAGGCGCATTGGCAGCGATGAAGCCAAACGCGATTCTTGTCGATCACACTACAACGTCTGCAGTTCTGTCTGAAGAGCTTGAAGTGGCAGCGAAGCAAGCCGGTATTCGCTTTATGGATGCACCTGTATCTGGTGGCCAAGCGGGCGCAGAAAATGGCGTGCTAACCATCATGTGTGGTGGCGAACAAGCGCTTTTCAACGACCTTCAACCTGTGTTCGAGGCTTACGGTAAGTCGTCAGTTCTTATGGGTAAAGTCGGCCAAGGCCAACGCGCGAAAATGGTTAACCAGATCTGCATTGCAGGAGTGTTGAATGGCTTATCTGAAGGCTTAGTGCTTGCTGAAAAATCAGGTTTGGATATCCCAACTCTGGTTGATTGCCTTAAAAACGGCGCTGCTGGCTCATGGCAGATGGAAAACCGTGCTACCACAATGGCACAAGACAAGTTCGATTTTGGCTTTGCAATTGATTGGATGATCAAAGACTTAGGTTTCTGTCTAGATGAAGCTGAGCGCCAAGGCATCCAGCTTCCACTGACTGAAAAGACCAACAACGCCTACAAGGCACTGTCTGCCGAAGGACAAGGCCGCATGGATACATCAGTATTGATGAAAGCCGTGGTTGAAGAGACAAAGAAGTAGTCGCATCGAAGAAGCAGTAAAAGCTTCGTTTGAAAATTAAAAATAGCCGCTGATTAGCGGCTATTTTTGTTTGGTTTGAGCTCTTTTAAACGTATTGAATTTTCTGTTTGATTCCTAATTCAGCAATCTATGAATTATCAATGGGACGAAAATCGTTAAAATAGATGTCCAAAATTGATGATTTAAATGAGTTTATTCACCTTTATCGATTTGCTCTTTCTGAACTTGATTGGCTTTCTGTTTAACTGCTGATGCTTTCTCTTCGGTTGCTTTCTTGATTTGAGTTGATTTTTCAACGGCTTTTTCTGAGGCTTTTGAAGAGTAGTGTTTCAAGATTACATCTAATGCCTCGAAGCGAGGGTGAAGTTTGTAACCTACAAACATAAAAATGTTTAACGAAATGAAGCCAAGTAGTAAGGCGACAATGCCAATATTTGCGCTTTGTAGAGCTAATTCAATGATCTGTCCCAGTTCACCACCACGACGCCCCCCCATCATTTGCGCCATTTCATTTAAATCACCGATGGCTTGAAACAAGTGGTAATAAAGATACGCTAATGACACTGCACCAATGCCTTTTGCTACGATTTTTGGTAAGCCAAGAGCGCAGGATGCTGAGCCTACAATCATTAGTAAGACTATAGTGAACCCGTAGACATCTAAACCTGTAATTGATTCAGACACTCCCCACATTTTGATAGTAATTGCAGGTAAGAAAGACCCAATTGCAACGAGACCATATGATGCAGTTCCAAGTTTGTTTAGAACTTTTGGCGTTTGAGTTTCGTTAGCATTAACTGTTGTTGCTTCCATGATATTGATAAATCCATAACTAATTTGATATAAACATTGAACCATTTCAATGTGCAACAATATTGTATTAACTTTGTCTCGTATTTTAAAGCTGTAAGTGGTTATGCGAATGATTTATTTCAACAATTACTCATCGATCTCCTGAATCACCGTTTCTATTCCGAAGATTACAAAAACAATACATAGCTCCAATGTATCAGGTATGTTTATGTCTACCCAGTATGAATAATTAGTAAATATGGGTTGTGCAAAATAAGCACGACTTTTACTGAAATACAATAACTGAATCCTATATCCCCACTCACACCGCCTCTCAACCATTCACTCCTCATTATTACCATTCGTCGCATTGGTAAAACTGCGCGACAAATTCTAGTTAACCTTTCAACGTCAACATTTGAAAGGGATTAGAAATTATGACTACTTCACACTCATTTAATTCAGGCTCTACCGCTTCTCTGCTTAAGCGTTCATTACTGATTGCACTTGTTTCATTCGCACCCACTTTGGTGCAGGCCAACCCGAGTTCAGACGTGCTCGATATCTATAACCAAGCCGCGCAAGGCAATGAAGATTTGGTTGAGGTGGCGTATGAACGCCTTAACGAAACCTTACAACAAGACGGAGCGACACCACTGACCTTGGTTTACCTCGGAAGCACAGAAACCCTGATGGGGCGTGATGCGTTCTTACCTTGGAACAAGATGAAGTATGTGGAGAAAGGCTTATCAACCATTGATAAATCACTGGTGCTGCTAAAAGACGAAGACCAACCGATTCATGAGCAACCTCGTGTTCAAGGGCTGCCAGATTCTTACTTAACTCGCGCAATGGCCGCGGTGACTTACACCTCGCTACCAGACATGTTTAACCATTTTGATCGTGGTTATGACCTGTTCCTCGCGTTACTCGCGGAAGATGATTTCCAACAGCAACATTTCGCTGCGACATCGTGGATTTACCGTTACGCCATTACTGCATCGATTCGTGCTGAGGACTTCGAGCAAGCACAGGTGTGGCTTGAAAAGATGGAAAACACCGATGCTGGCAACATCGAGACAATGACGGCGAAAGCCCTAATAGCGAAAGCCAAATAGCGGTTTACTAAAGCTCATTAACAACTGCGAACGCTTAAAAATTATGGGTCAGCGGAGGACAAAGGAATGATTGAATTTAAAGATATCGGCAAAGCATATGTCACGGGCGGTCAACGTGTTGATGCATTAAGCGGGGTCGATGGACATATCCGGCGCGGTGAAATGGTGGCGTTGTGTGGCCCGTCGGGTTCAGGGAAAAGCACACTTTTGAATATTTTGGGTTTGTTGGATATGGACTATCGAGGACAGATCAATATTGATGGCCAACCGTATCCGACTGAGCAAATCGCCGCTGCGCGTTTTCGTCGTCAGTCGCTGGGTTTTGTGTTTCAGCGCTTCAATCTGGTTCCAGTGATGACGGCACTTGAGAACGTGGCCTACCCATTGATGTTGAACCAATGTTCGAAACAAGAACAGCAGACCAGAGCACAAGAGATGTTGGAGCGTGTTGGGCTAGGCGAATATGTACATCATCGCCCAGACAATCTTTCAGGCGGCCAGCAGCAACGTGTCGCGATAGCCAGAGCGCTAATCCACAACCCAAGCTTAGTCATTGCCGATGAGCCGACCGCTAGCTTAGACAGTCACACCGCCAACCTTGTGATCGACATTATGAAAGAGCTCGGCCATGAAATGGGCACCACCTTTATTGTCGCAACGCATGACCCAAGAATGGCGCAGCGTTGTGACCGAGTCATTGAACTTATCGATGGTCAACTGGCACTACAAGCCACAGCAATGGAGGCAATCTCATGGGCAAGTTAACACAAAGAATGAGCACTTTTTTGCTTCCTACCTCGGTGCGTTTGGCGTGGCTTAATTTATTGAGAAACGGTCGCCGTAGTCTGCTTTCGGTATTGATCATCGCAATTGCCGTATTTGCGCTGACCTCGGCTGGAGGTTATGGGCTTTATACCTATGAATCTCTGCGTGAATCGACCGCGCGCGATACTGGTCATCTTACTTTGAGTACGCCGGGATATTTTGAGCAAGATGAAGACATGCCGCTGAGCAATGGTCTAGACAATGTTCAAGCCCTAACCAAGAGCATTATTGGCGACAGCGACGTGCGTGGTGTGCAGCCTAGGGTCTATTTTAGCGGCTTGGTTTCTAACGGCAGCAAATCGACCATTTTTATGGGAACGGGTGTCAATGAGCGTGAGTTCGACATGAAAGGTCCTTTCTTAGATGTGCGCAGCGGTCAGACCCTCTCGGATGTGAAATCGCCAAGATACGACAGCCAAGAGCCACAAGTGATGCTGGGAACTGACCTTGCTCGTAATCTCAAAGTTGCCGTTGGCGATTGGGTGACACTGCTCGCGACTACCAGTGACGGCGCATTGAACGCTTTTGATTTTAAGGTGCAGGGTATTTACTCGACAGGAGTGCCTGAGCTGGATAAGCGTCAGTTATACGTACACATCACCACTGCCCAAGAGCTTTTAGCGTCAGACAAAGTCAGTACCTTGTCGGTGTTTCTATTTGAAACAAGCAAGACCTCGACCGTTCAACAGCGTATCCAAACAGCTTTAGATCGAAATAGTGCGAGCCAAAGCGATCAAGGCACAGAGATCGAGATCACCCCGTGGCAAGATCGCGCGTTTTTCTACACCAAGGTGAAAGATCTTTACGACCGTATCTTCGGCATCATGGGCGCGGTGATGGCATTGGTAGTGTTTGTGTCGTTGTTTAACACCATGACCATGTCGGTGACCGAGCGTACTCGTGAAATTGGCACCTTGTCGGCACTAGGCAGTTACCCGTCTGAAATCGTCGCAGGTTTCTTAAAAGAGGCGGGATTGTTGGCTGTGATTGGCAGCGCGATCGGCGCGTTAGTGAGTGGCTTCGTGTCGGTGTTATTGCTGGTGGTGGATATCCAAATGCCACCACCTCCCGGCAGAACCGAGGGTTACCCACTCAACATTTACTTCTCATTGGAATTAGTTGGTTACGCCACTTTAGGTGTGTTGACGATATGTTTGCTAGCTGCTTATTTTTCTGCTCGCAAAGGCGTGAATAAGCCAATCACGGAGGCGCTGGTTTATGTATAAATTTACTCGTTCACTCACTGTTTTAGGTTCTGTATTGGTTTTGGTTCTAGCATCGGCACCAAGCTGGGCTATCGATTCACAGCAAGTTACCGAGATGATTGCTAAGGCAGACAGCTACCGTTTGAACAGCGAACAGGCATCAAAAGTGGTATCTCTGGTCGCGCTATATCAAGACGAGCAACTAGACAAAACCCGCGAATACAACGTCTACACAAGACCAAACCGAGAGTCGCTGGTCGTGTTCAAGTCGGCGGTCGAGGCGGGTCAAAAGATGCTGATGATAGAGGACAACTATTGGTTACTGATGCCGAAATCGCGCCGACCTATCCGAATCACACCAATGCAGAAACTCTTGGGTGAAGCCTCGGTAGGCGATATTTCAACGCTGACGTGGAGTGAAGATTACCAAGGTAAGTGGGTTGCCGAGCAACAGGTTGAGAGGTCGACTGGCGAGACACTCGATACTTATCATCTAAAGCTAACGGCGAAAACCAAGGGGGCGAGTTACCAGTCGATTGATCTGTGGTTAACAGCAGACCGTGCATTCCCAGTTAAAGCGGATCTGTATCTGCGTTCTGGAAAACTGGCGAAACAAGCTTGGTTTACTGAAGGCGTGCGTGATGGATTACCAACAGTGGTGTCGATGACCTTGCTCGATAAGATTCAGCCGAGTAAGAAAACCGTGATTGAGTACCGCGAGGTGAGTGAACAAGCCTTGGCTGACAAATACTACAACCCTGCTTACTTATCGCGTAACAGCGTGTCTGGGCTGTAGGTGAGCGTCATGAAAGCTTCCAATTGCCGATTCCACATAAAGCCTTCAATCGCTACTTTGCTTGCTTTGTCTTGTGTGAGTAACACGATTCAAGCGGACGACCTGAGCTTGGCGTGGGATTGGCAACTCAGTGCAGAAGTGATTGAATCGAGAGAGTCACCATTTAGCCCTTTAGCGTCTGATAATCGTCAGTCTTTAAATGGCTTGCTGGATCTAGAGGTTGGATATAACAATTGGCTTGGTCTGTTCGCAGTTAAAGCCAACGATATTTTGAGCAACGATCCACAGGGGAATGAGGCGAGCTTTGAATCGGAATTCATTGTGCGCGAGCTGTTTTGGCAAGGTGGTGTTGAACTGTCTAATTCAGCGTTCGGTGACCACTATCTTGATGTCACGCTTGGCAAGGTTCGTTTGGATTGGGGCGTGGGCTATGGCTATCGACCGTTAGACATCATCAAACCTTATCGACAAAACCCAGTGGGCATTGTCGCAGAAGAGGGCGCAGGTGTTGCCTCGGCGTCACTGTTCGATATGACGGGCGAATGGACACTGCTTTACAGCGATTCGTCATGGACTTCCCAAGACGTAAATGAATTCGAAAAGCAGAATCAGCAACAAGGCTTTGGGATACGTCGTTACAATCTGGTTGGCGACCACGAATATCAATGGATCGCTTATTACGACGATGTACGCCACGGCTTGCTTGGAGCGAGCTTGGTGTCGGTATTAAATCTCGCGTGGGAGTTTCACGGTTCGATGGTTTATCAGCGACAAAGTTTGGGTTACAGCCAGCCTAACTCACTGCTTAAACCGGTTTATCTTGAAGAGCAGGGCGAGGCTTATCAAGCGTTAGCAGGATTAACATGGGCCAATGACACGGGCCATAATGTGGTGCTGGAATACTGGTTTGATAGCCGTGCTTGGAGTCATTCTGAGTGGCAAAGCGCGATAGAAAGTGCAGAGTCTTTGTCGGTTAATCCGATGACATCTTCGTTGGTAGGTTCTTATGCGCAAGGCTATCAGCACGCCAATTTGGTTCAACACAACATCATGTTTCATTGGTCTCTGGATTCGACACATGGCTGGCTTGAAGATATCACGCCAACATTCGATGTCATGTTGTCTCCTCAAGATGGCGGTTTTATTGCGACTCAGTGGCTCAATTATCAGGCTTTAGATAATGGCAATTCATCGTTGGATTTGGAACTTGCTGCACGCTTTCTAGGTGGTAAAAGTGATTCTGCTTACGCCAGTTTACCCGATAGTCATATGATTCTCTTAAATATCAAAGGACGATTTTAATGGACACTTCTTCAAACAGTCGATTTTCATGGATTAAGAGTTTCGCGTTCACCACGCTATTTTGTGTTCTTATTGCGATTACAACCCATACGATTTGGGGCGGCGGATTAACGGTTAACCTGGCAATCAGTTTTGGCTTTGGCTACAGCGCCGTGGGTTCTTCTTTCATCTTGGTGAAGTTGTTTAAGAGGACATCTCGAACGCTTGAGGTGGGTATCTCAATGGTGATCGCGATGACCTTTGGTACCTTGAACGCACACTATTGGTTGAACGGGTATTTCGGGGCTAATATCTCGGATCTTAAATCTGTAGTCTTGCTCGGTGTGATCTTCTGTTCGGTTTGCTATTACTATTTCTATACTCGGGAGCAGCAGTTACGTGCCGATAACGAATTGGAAGTGGCCAAGCGTCGTCAGGCCGACCAAGAAAAGGTGGTGGTGCTAAGCCAGCTTAAACAACTGCAAAGCCAAATTGAACCGCACTTCTTGTTCAACACGCTTGCGACCATCAATGTATTGATTGAGAGTGACAGCGCGAAAGCCAAGTTGATGCTCGAAAAACTGACTGACTTATTGCGTGTAACTCTGAAAAACAGCCGCACTGAACAATCGACCATCGCACAAGAGGTCGACTTGTTAGACGCTTATCTTAATATCCAAAAGATACGCTTGGGTGAGCGCTTAACGTTCTCGATTGAAATACACGAGATTAGCGATTTGCAGGTGATTCCACCGTTCTTGATTCAACCTTTGGTCGAGAATGCACTCACGCACGGCATCGAGCCCAAAGCCGCTGGTGGCCAAGTGAATATTCGTATTACTCAACAAGCACAGCAGCTAAAAATTGAAGTGGCTGATAATGGCGCTGGGTTGAAAACGCCTTCTGCGAATACGGGTCACGGTGTTGGGTTAAGCAATATTCGTCAAAGAATCGAAACCCTGTATGGTGATAAGGCGAGCCTAACGATTACTGAACACGCTGAAGGCGGGGTAGTCTCGACGATCTTGTTACCGTTGACTGAGGCAGCCGCCTAGAATTACAGATCAGAAAACACCGAACAGTGACGCAAAATAGACGATTTACAGTGTGAATTTAAAGGACTAACCATGAACAACCCAACAGTACAGCCGAGCGTAACGGCGATAATCGCAGACGATGAAGCACTGTTAAGGCACCACTTAGACAAGAGCCTTGCTGAGGTTTGGCCGGAGTTAGAAATCGTCAGTAAAGCACAAAACGGTTTGGAGGCGATGGAGAGTATTCAGCAGCTTAAGCCCGACGTGGCTTTTCTCGATATTCGTATGCCGGAACTGGATGGTATCTCTCTGGCGAAACAACTCAACAAGTTAGATTCACCGCCATTGATTGTGTTTATCACGGCTTATGACGAATACGCGGTCAAAGCTTTTGATCACAATGCGATGGACTACCTGCTTAAGCCAATCAATGAAGAGCGTTTACTGGCCACATGTCAGAAAGTGCAAGCGCGTCTGTCGAGCAATCAAACACAAACAGGTACCACGCCAGAACAGCCCGATATCACGGCGTTAATGGCTCAGCTTCAACAACTATCCCAGTCGACGTCACAGCAAACGCAGCCTCCTTATCTATCGCAGCCCCTTTATCAACAGCAGAAGAAACATCTAACGTGGCTCAAGGCTAGCGTTGGAGAAGACATTCACCTAATAGCAGTCGATGATGTGGCTTACTTCAAAGCGGAAGACAAGTACGTGTCTATATTCAAAAAAGGCCAAGGCGGTTTGCTAGAGGAATTTATTCTTCGCGTGTCGCTAAAAGAGTTGATAGCGCAACTCAATCCTGATGAGTTTTGGCAAATCCACCGTTCAGTGGTAGTGAAAGTTTCCGCCATTGATAAGGTGAAGAAAGGGCTCTCAGGTCAGATGTCGGCGTATGTGTCAGGGGAAAAGCTACCGATCAGCCGTGCCTCGCAAGCGTTGTTTAAGGGTATGTAGAGAACTGGCTGAAATTTATGTAGCTTATTGATTTTAAATAGATGTAGTTAGCGAGTCTAAAATCGATGTATTAGGCTCTTATCAAAACACCACTTTAAATGAGCACAGCGATCTTACATAACGATTTATGATTTATAAAATAAAGATCTAGATCACAAAGATACTCATCAGGTTCAATATTAAATAATAATCGTTAGCTCAATCTGTATATTGTCGATGAATGACATTAAGAGGTTGTTATGAAAACATATTATTTAGCGACGGCTCTATGCCTCACCTTAGTTGGCTGTAGCTCAACATCAAAAACTACCGAAACGCCAATCCAGCCGGATCCGGCATGGACTTCAGGCCAACTAGAAAATGGCCTTACTTATCATGTTTATCCAGATCATGAAGAATCCGTATCTGTTCGTTTAGTCGTGCACGCCGGTTCGATTCAAGAGACTTCTCAACAAGAAGGCTACGCGCACTTCTTGGAACACATGGCATTCAATGGCAGTAAAAACTTCTCTCAGAACGATGTGATTCGTCTATTCGAAGACGCAGGCGCTAGCTTTGGTGCTGATATTAATGCCTACACTTCTTATGAAGAGACGGTCTACCAGTTAGATTTGCCAGATAACATCCAATTGCAGTCTGCTTTGACGTGGATGCGTGACATTGGTGATGGCCTGGATCTATCAAGTTCAGAAGTCGAAAAAGAAAAAGGCGTGGTTCTTGGTGAGTTCCGTATGGCTCGCCTCGATGATAAGTCATTCGGAGATATATATTATGATTACTTCGTTGAAGGCGGCCCGTACGAATCGCAAGATGCATTAGGGACTAAATCGTCGATCGTGAATGCTACTCCTCAAGGCATCAGCAACTTTTATCAGACTTGGTATCAACCTCAAATAGTTGAGCTGGTCGTTTCTGGTGATGTGGACATCAAAACTGTGATTCCACTTATTGAAGAAAAGTTTTCTAGCTGGGAGCGTGGCGATACGCCGAGACCAGAGAAACAGAAAACGACCTCATTCAATGAAGATGATTATGTTGAGTACGCAGGAAGAGAAGCGCCAAGCATCACTCTGACGTTTAACCGCGGTTCAAATATAGTTGAAAATCATGCTCAGCAGAATCAACGCAGGTTAGATGAAACCGCTCAACAATTGATTCAACGACGATTAGAAGCGGTGTTCAATGATGCCGCGTTACCGACTCAATGGATTGCGTCTGATAGCTATCGAATGGGCGCTTTGTACTATTCGTCAATAAGTGTTGGGTTTCCGGCTGGAGACCGTGAAGTTATCCAACAAGATCTGCTTTCTACATTGGCATCATTGCGTGATTTTGGTGTTTCGGAAACGGATATTGCTGGTGAACTGTACTACTACCAAGACTTGCTGGATAACATCGAGCATAACTGGGATAAAATGGACAGCGTTGAACACGCGAATTACAAAGTGAGTGCGTTAGTCAATGATCGAATCGTCCAATCACAGAAAGACTATCAAGCCAGCTTGGAAGCTTTCATCGCTAACTTGAGCCTTGAAGTGATTAACGACAACATCAAGAATCTACTTTCTGATGATTACTTTATTGTTATTGGGATGGACGACTCTGAAGACAGAACAGCGATCATCAACTCTCTCGATAGTTTAAAAGCCACGTATCGCGAGGCTGGAGTTGCGCCGCTTGCGATTGGAACAGCCAATGCTTTTGCTGTACCTAGCTCGCAAGGCGAGGTTGTACTTGCTGAACAAATGTCTGTCGACCCATACATCCAAAAGTGGACGTTAAGCAATGGCATCGACATGTGGTACCTGCGTGATTATGAGGCAGGTGACGATGTTGGGGTGATGTACATGAGCCTCGGCGGAAAAGCCGCTTTGGATCCGAGCCTGTACCCAGCTGTTGAGGTTGCGTTACCTACCTTCGCTCGAAGTGGTGTCGGTGAGTTTACGGGCTCTGAGCTTTTAGCGTACTTTGATCGTGAAAATATTAGCGCCGATTCTTTTATTGGTAATACTCGTCATGGTATTGAATTTAATATCAATAAAGACGGACTTAAAGATACGTTTGCTGCGCTTTATACCTTCATAACTGCGCCTAAAATTGTTCCCGAGCAGTTAGAGGCAGTGAAACAGGAGTTTGTACAAGGTCAAGAATCTTTCTTGAGCAGCCCTGTTGGCCAGTTTGAGCGCGCAAGAAACCAGAATATCTATCGTCAAGACAGTCGTCACCTCTTTGTTGATAAAGAACGTGTTGAAGCGGTTTCTGTGGAAGACGTCGCTAATCTTCATCAACAATTGTTTGGTCAAATGAGGCATAACCAATTGGTGATCGTGGGTGACATCGACCCAAGTGAATTAAAGCCTTTGGTTGAGCAATACTTGGCTTCGATTCCATTAGAAAAAGCTGAGGTTCCTGAATTTAAGGTGGCTTACAAGCAGCCATCTGAATCACGCATTGATTTAGCGATCAACAATGTGAATAGTGCAGAGTACATCTTACGAGTCCTCTCTGAACCTGAAGCCGAAACCGATCAAGGCGTAACGGCAAAAGATATCTTCACGGAAAACTTGCTAGAACGACTGCTGGCGGCTCGTTTAGATGCTTATATTCGTGAAGAGTTGAGCTTAGATTACTCGCCATATACGTATTCAGCAGCCGCAGATAGTGAGCTGAGTGGTGATTGGGTTATCGGGGCGATGGTAGCGCCGGAGAACGTTGACCAAGTCGAAGTGGCGATCGATAAAGTGATTGCAGACCTTTTACAGGGCGTCTCTGAAAAGGAAATGCACGCAGTCGTGAAACAGTTTGAAGCGGACTTCACGCCTCTCGAGATGAGCTCTATTGACCAAGCATGGTACCTGTCTCGTTATTTACTTCATGGTTACGATATCGAAGCTTTGTCTCAAGTTGAGCGAGTGGCGAGGTCGATCACTGCAGAAGACATGAATCAATTTGTCCAACGCATCTTTGGTGAAAATAGCCGTAAGGTTAAGAACATCATGCGTCCTAAAGCCTAAAGCCTAAAGCCTAAAGCTTGAAGCCAATAGAAAGAGACAGCTGAAAGCCAAGCGAGCACCGCTTGGCTTTCTTGTTGTGCGCCGAGCATGGCGTTGATCTAGGAGGTGAAAGTCCTCTACGGGCTCAGT